>CAZVXH010000031.1:0-25506 GCA_964631015.1 uncultured Candidatus Cloacimonadota bacterium
GCCCTGGTATTCACAAACCAGAAACCAGGGTTCAGAGATCCAGCGGTCCATCACTTTGGGCAGATAGTCCGTGCCGCCCCAGATACCTTTGGAAACGCTGATCAGATCGTCTCTGTCGGCCTTGGTGGCCGGCCGGATCAAGCAGCTGTCGAGCTCAAAATTCATGGTTCACCACCCCAAAACGTTGCGCAGAATCCACCACAGGACCACCCCTCCGGCGAGCAGCCAGCCCAGCCAGCCGGATCTGAGCGCAGCCAGCGCGTCCCGGTTCCACAGGGCGCTGTAGATCAAGGCCAGCAGCACGGCCGGCAGCAGGGCCACGGCCAGGGCGTTGAAGCGCAGGGCCTGAAGAAAATCGCCTTCCAGGATGGCGCGCACAGCCCTCAGCGAGCCGCAGCCGGGACACCTGAGGCCCGTGAGGCTGAGAAAGGGACAGCGAGGCAGGGGGTTGGCCGCGGTGGGATCGACCACCGTAAGCGTTGCCAGCAATAGCAGAAAAAGGCCCAGGATAACGAAACGGTTCGTGAAATCCACCCCGCGCAAGCGGGTAAGCACGGGAAAAGCTTTGAACGCCTGTCTTTTGGGCATTGCGGCTTACTAGCTGGAACTCAGGTTGATGATGATACTGATGATCCCAAACACCAGGCCGAGCCAGAATGAGGTGTTCACAAAGGATTTGGCCTTGATGGCGGCGGCCCGGGCTTTTTCCAGATCACCCAGTTTGATGGCTGAACTGGCTTGGGCGGCGTTGACGATGGCCGCCACTCCGAAGGGCATGCAGCAAAACAGGGTTACCAGAATGGCCTCGGCCATGTAGGTTTTGGGAGGCGGCCCCGCCTGAATTTCCGGCCCGGCGGCGCTGTAGGGCTGAGGCGCGGCCAGATGGGCCTCAAAAACCTGTGGTTCCGGCAGGCGGAAATCACCCTGCAGGGCTTGCAAAACCTCGTCGCAACTGCCAAATCTTTGCTCCCTGTCCTTGGCCACCATGGTGCGCAGCACCCGCACGGAGTTGTCGGAGATGAATTCGTAATATTTGCGGGGATCGGGAACGGGTTCTTTGACGATCTCGTCCATGATGGCGTAATCGCTGGCGGTTTCGACGTTGTAGGGAACCCTGCCGGCCAGCATTTCGAAGAAGGTGACGCCGAGGCTGAAGATGTCCGAGCGGCCGTCGAGGTCCTTTTCGGCGCGTACCTGTTCCGGGCTCATGTAGTAGACGGTGCCAACGTTCTGGCCGGTTTTGGTGAGGCCTTTGTCGCCGATTAGCCGGGCGATGCCGAAATCGAGGATCTTCACTTGGTCGTTGGCGCCGACGACGATGTTGGTGGGTTTGATGTCGCGGTGGATGACGCCGTGGCTGTGGGCGAGGCTGAGGGCGCTGAGGATCTGGCTGAGGATGTTCACCGCCCGTTTTTCGGGGATGGGTCCGATCCGGGCGATCAGCTCGCGCAGAGTATCGCCGGCGGCGTATTCGAGGATCATGTAGTAAGCGCCGAATTCCTCGCTGAGGGTGTAAAGGCTCACTATATTCGGATGGTTGAGGCTGGCCTGGATCTTGGCCTCGTTGCGGAATCTTTGCACAAAATTGGCGTCGGACGTGAGCTCGGGATTGAGGGCCTTGATCGCCACGGGACGGTTCAGGGCGGTGTCGTAACCTTTGTAAACCTCGCCCATGCCGCCTTTGCCGATCAGCGCTTCCACCCTGTAGTTGGAAATCATGGAGCCGGGTACCAGCATCAAACCTCCTCAGAAAACGTTGATGGAGGAAAGCTGGGCGGGGCGGAAGTTCTGTCAAGCAAAAGATCGGGCGGGGTGGGGTGGGAAGAAAGTGATTGACAAAAAAGGAGGCTTCAAATTCAAGGATTAAACTTGCTTGTGGAGGATTAGTCCTAATTGGTAAGGCAGCGGTCTTGAAAACCGCCGGGTTCTGCCCATGGGGGTTCGAATCCCTCATCCTCCGCCACTACATAGTGTGATCCCGAAAGGGGAGAGGTGACCGAGCTGGCTGAAGGTGCACGCCTGCTAAGCGTGTGAGGGTCAAAAGCCCTCCGAGGGTTCGAATCCCTCCCTCTCCGCCAGATATTGACAATGGGCAGTCGCCAAGCGGTAAGGCAGCAGGTTTTGGTCCTGCCATCCGGGGGTTCGAATCCTCCCTGCCCAGCCAACTTCAGTTTTACAGCATGGGATGTCGTCTAATGGTAGGACAGCGGACTCTGGCTCCGTACGTGAGGGTTCAAATCCTTCCATCCCAGCCACTTAAAACCCCGGTATAACAGCCGGGGTTTTTTATTTTTGGAAGCTTTATTCCCACTCCGCGCGCTTGTAGGCGGCGGCTTTGCGCATATGTTCCTCGGCGGTGGCGGAAAAATCGTTGCGGCCCCTGCGGTCGGCCACGAAGAAGAAATAATTCGTCTGAGCAGGTTCCAGCGTGGCTTTGAGGGCGGAAACGGAGGGATTGCAGATGGGCCCGGGAGGCAGGCCGAAATTGCGGTAGGTGTTGTAGGGAGACAGGATCTGGGTATCCTGGATGGAAAGCACTGGCTTTTTCACGCCCTGGCTCTCGAGTATATAATCCACCGTGGGACACGATTCCAGCCTCATCCCGGCATCCAGGCGGTTGTGGATCACGCTGGCCACCAGGGGGCGCTCGTCGTCGAAACTGCTTTCTTTTTCCACGATGCTGGCCATGATGAGCAGTTGGTAGAAGTTCGGCAGCCGCGCGGGATCGATCCCCGCGCTGCGCAGCTGAATGAAAAACTGGGCCGTCAGCTGGCGCAGGATCTCCTCCGGACTCACATCCAAAGCGAAAAAATAGGTTTCGGGATAGAGCCATCCCTCCAAAGAGGGGGCCCGGAAGCCGGTGAGCTTTTCCACAAAGAGGGAATCTGTAGCCAGGGCCTGCAGTTCGGCGTAGCCGGCCAGGCCGCTGCGTTCGATCCTAAGCAGGGTTTTGTGGAGGGAAAGTCCCTCCGGAAAAGTGATCTTCACCGCGCTTACATTGCCCTTTTCCAACAGCCTGAGCGTTTGATAGAGGCTGTTGTTTCCACCCAGGGAATAGGTTCCGGCGATCAGCCTCCGGTCGGTTCCGCGCAGAGAGGCCAGTAACCGGAACAACCGGGCGCTGCGGATCACGCCGCTGGACCTGAGCCTTTGGCCGATGGTGGCGGCGTTGTCGCCCGATTTGACGCGGATGGCGATCTGATCGGACCTCAGCGGAGCAAAGAGGCTGCCCAGCAAAACGAGCAGCAGCACCAAGGCCAACGCCAACGGCAGCCAGCGCAGGAAAGGTTTGAGGCGGGGATCCATCTTCACAGGCTGTCCAGATAACTTTTGAGGATCATGGCGGCGGCCATGGCGTCCTGGACGGCGCGGCGCTTTTTCCAGTCGTAGCCAAGCTTGATCAGCTCTTTCACCGCCTCATCCGTGGAGTAGCGTTCGTCCCACGGCAGCACGGGAACCTCCAGCGCGGCGGCCAGTTTGGCCATGAAGGCTTTGGTTTCGGTGGTTTTTGGAGTGTCGCCGCCCTCGATGGCGTAGGGGATGCCGCAGATCAGGAGTTCCACAGCGTGGTCCGCGAGGGTGGCGCGAAGTTCGGCCAAAATGCCGGCAAAACCATTATTGGGGATCACTTTGAGGGGTTTGGCAAAGATGCGCAGCGGATCGGAGAGCGCCAACCCCACCCGCTTACTGCCGTAATCCACGGCCAGGACGCGTCCCGGCGGGCTCAGAGGTTCGATTCATCCCTCCAGATGGCGATGTACCAGCGGTTGTTGGAGGGTTTCAGATAGAAGCGGGCGATGCCGCTGGCCGTGATCATGGAATTGGAGGCATAGTAGGAGAGTTTGAGGTCGAAAGGCGAGGGGATCACCACCCAGTCTTCGTGGCCGAGTTCGGGATCCTCTTCCCAATTGGCTTCCGGGGGTATCTGCAGCCGCAGGTTGAGGTCGTCCGGAGCGGGGGTGTTGCCGTCGGTGGAGCCGCTGGAAAAGAGGTTTCCGGTATAGAGCACCTCCTGGTCAAAGCCCCACCACGAATCGCGGATGCCGTCGCCGTTGACGTCGATGCCGATCTGGCCGACCTCGCTGGAGATCAGTTCAAAGCGAAAATCCGGAGCCAGCAGCTCTTTGTAGATGTTGATATTGCGTTCCTTGTAGGCCAGTTCCAAGCTCTGCAGCACCTCCAGCGGCGTGCCGTAGCGCAGAGTGCCGTCGGAATTGTCGATCAACGGCGGATGAAAGGGATTCCAGCAGCTGGACAGCAACAGGGTTAGCGCCAGCAGCGGCAAGAACAGCGCTCTACTGCGAAAAACCATGCTTCATCCTGCCCCAGGTGGGGTTGGCAAAAGTGCGGTAGTCGAACCATTTGCTGATGTACCAGTAAGCGCCGGATTTGCGCAGCTGGATCTCCAGGTTGCCCTTGTAAGGGCCGGTGGCGCCGGCCACGGCGGGAAAACCCACAAGTTCGTACTGGCGAAAGATCCGGGCCTCGGAAGGGCCGATCTCGTCGGGCTGGGCGGCCAGCGGGGTGAGGATGACCTGCGCGTTGTTCAGACCCGGTGACTGGCTGAAGAGATTGAGCAGCATGTCCTGCTCTTGGGTGGAGTTCCACGCGGTGGGGAGGCTGTAATCGTTCACATCCTGCGCGGCGAAGCGGAAACTGAAATCCGGGGTGAACAATCCGGCGTATTTTACCGCGTTGCGGCTGTCTTCAAAGCAATACTCCAGATTCTGCAGACAGAGGTCCCAATTGGTGGGATAGCTGTTCCAGGGGGCCTGTTCCACCGGCGGTTCGGATTCCCGCAGACGGAAAAGGTCGCAACCGGACAGCGCCAGCATCAGCGCGAGGAGTATGGCGACATTTCTCATGGTCTCATTTTTGGGAAGCGGCCAATTCGTGTCAATAGATATTTGGTCCGGGGAGTTGATCAAGGTTTTTTGCGGAAACACGGCGGTTCAAGAATCGATATGGAATGCTGAAAACACAGCCACATATAATCCGCAAATACACAAACACGTATGGTATGGAAATATCCGGGGTTCTATTTGTTGTGGAAGTTCAGCACTTCGCCCACGGTGAAGAGCGAACCGCCGCAGACCAGAATGTCTGTGGGTCCCAGTTCACTTTGGGCGATTTGGAAGGCCTCCGCCACGGAATCCGCGGCCACATGGTCCACCCCGTGCCTGATTGCCTCGGCGGCCTGAGCTGCCACGGTCGCGGCGCGGTCGGAGGTGTTTTGGGCAAAGTAGATCTTCTCAGCGTTCATGCAGATCAGACGCAGCATTTCGGCAAAATTTTTGTCGGCGAGGATGGACAGCAGAAAGCGGAAGCGGCGGTGGGGCCAGATCCGGCGTAGCGTATCCAGCATGGCTTGCACGCCCTGAACGTTGTGGGCGCCGTCGACGATGATCACCGGAGCGGTGCTGAGCACCTGCATGCGACCGCGCCAGTTGATGGTTTGGAGGGCGCGGCGCACTTTGGCCGCGGAGACCTTGATGCCCCGGGCACGGGCGTAGATAAAGAAGGCGGTGAGGGCGAGGGAGATGTTTCCCGCCTGATGTTCACCGATAAGGTTGGCCCTCAGTCCCCGGTAGATGTGGCGCCCGAAACGGTAATCGAAGCGCAGTCCGGTCACCTGGCGGGCAGTGATCCGGAAGGAATAATCCCGGCCGGGCAGATAGACCGGCGCGTTCAGCGCTTTGGCGCGGTCGAGGATGATCCGCCGCGGCGAAGCCGGGATCCTGCCCAGCACCAACGGCAGGGAGGCTTTGATGATTCCGGCCTTTTCGGCGGCGATCAGTTCCAGAGTGCCGCCCAGGGTTTTAACGTGGTCGAGACCGATGGTGGTAATGGCCGTCACGTCAGGCGTGAAGAGATTGGTGGCGTCCAGCCTGCCTCCCAGGCCCACCTCGATCACGCTGCTGTGCAGATTGTTTTCGCTGAAAAGCTGAAAAGCGATGGCGGTGGAGATCTCGAAGAAAGAGGCTTCCCACCGCTCAAACAGCGGCTCCAGCCGGTGAAAGGCGTCCAGGATCAGCTCGAAGGTCAGCTCGCGGCCGTTCACACGGAAGCGCTCGGTGTAGTCGATGAGATGAGGCGAGGTGTTGAGTCCGGTGCTCAGTCCGTGGGCCAGGCAGAGGGCCTCCAGAGTGGCGCAAACGCTGCCTTTGCCGTTGGTGCCGGCCACGTGGAATCCGCGCAGCCTGGCCTGGGGGTTGCCCATGGCGGCCAGCAAATGATCCATCCGGTCCAGTTCCAGCTTTACGTTGCCGGAATACTTTTGGTAGATGTGGTCCAAAAATTCCTGATACTGCAATGCTATTCCTTGTTTTTGAGCGGCGGACGCAAAAAATCCCCGCGGCCGGGATCAATGCCTCCTGCCGCGGGGGAAGATCGTTGTTCGCGCGGGCCGGCTATTCCGTTTCGGGAGCCGCGGGAGCGGGTTCATCCGCCGGAACGGTTCCATCCGCGGGAGTTTCTTCCGGGAGGGCGTTGGGGTCCTGCACCGTGAGAGCCTGTCTCCACTGCACAAGGGCGAGATCGCTGGTGGCGGCGTTGAATTCCGTGTGCGGAGTGTTTTTCCAATAGTTCAGATACTTCAGCATCTGCTCTTCTTTGAATTTGGCGTTGCTCTTGGGATAGCTGTCGATCAGGGCGAGGTCGGCGATCATGACGTTCTGGAGCTTGGTGGTGCTCATGTTGTCGTAGAAACTCTTGTCCAAAACGTGCGCGGAGAAGTTCGCCACATTGGGGCAGATTACCAAGACCCCGGAATAGTGTTTGGTTTCCCCGTCCAGCACTTCGGTGAGGTGTTTGCCAAAAACCTGATACGTGATTTTCTCACCCTGCAGTTCGGGGCAGTATTTTTCTTCTGTGAGGTAGGTTTGTTTGGCGCCGGGCTTGCTGGCTTTGCGCAGCTGATCGAGGTCGCCGGTGAAATCCTGCTGGGTTTCCAGCACATAGTCGTTGGCGGCCACCCAGATATTTTTCATGTTTGTGGTGCAATCGTTGGTATTCTTCTCCGGATCGAGATTGAACATGCCGGACAAGGCCAGGATGGCGATCAGGGCTATGGCCAAAACGGCGCTTAGCACCCAGAAAAGCACGCTTCCCTGTTGATTTTTCAACATGAGTAACTCCTGAAAGATATAGTTTTTCTAATTATTTTACGCCGCCTGTTCACGTCAAGCCTTTTTTGCGGGCGGCATGATCTTGTTGATGTAGCCGTAGGTTTCCCGGATGTCAGAAAACCGCTCGCGGTAATCCGCTTCGGGATCGATCCTGATGCCCTTCATGCGTTTCTCCACGTTGCTTTCGCCCCAGTTGTAGGCCGCCAGCACCAGGGTCCAGTTGTTGGCGAAACGCCCGCGCAGATAGTTTAGGTAGCGGGCCGAGATGCTGAGGTTGTATGGCGGGAAATAGAGCATGCCGCGTTTGTGCCTGATGTGCACATAGCTGGCGGTGGATTCGCGCACCTGGCCCAGCCCGATGGCCTTGGCCGGGGATACGGCGAAGCTGCGGAAGCGGCTTTCCGCGTTGATCAGCCGGTAAAAGATACCCGGTTCGAGGCCGTAAACCACGGCCGCGCTTAGCGTCATCAGCCTCACCGACACAGGGTTGTAGACCAGGATCAAAAGCACCAAAAGCAGAACCAGGGGGAAATAGACGATCCTCCTGATCCTGCTTTTATGTTTGGCGTAAGGCACGGTTTTGGTCAGGCCAGGCCTTTCTTGAAATCGTTGAGCCGCATCACGTGCGACACTTCTTCGTTGATGATACGCCTCAGGACGATGAGGGCCTTGGGGTTGGAAATGCTGTCGCTGAGCGCGTGGAAATAGAGCAGGGTGTCTTTTTCGAAGATGATGGCGTTATCCACCAGGGAGTTCATGTCCTTGGCTTCGGCGGCCTTGCGGATGGCGGATTCCACGCTGTTGAAGATCCTGCCGTCCACTATGGTCTTCAGATAGGCGGAAACCATCTCCCAATCCTGAGTTAGTTCCAGATCCTGCATGTCGGTGTCGTCGCGCAGGGCCATGAAGGTCTTTTCGTGGTTCAGTTCCTGATCCCGCAGAAAAGAGATGAATTCGATGCTCTTGTGGTCCAGGTCCTTCCGTTTGGTGGCTTCCTGATAAAAGGCGTAGCCGTTGCGTTCGATCTGCACGGCCATTTCAATGATCTCATTGATCGAGAAAGCTGGCATTTTTCCTCCAGTTGATTTTGTTTTTCGATTTTAGACAGTATGCGCGCCGGGAGCGTATTTGTCAAGCTGAAAGTGCAAAATGGCCTCCGCTTCCGGCCCGCGGAAGGCTCGTCACTCCAAGCCCACATTAACCTGCGAGGGGCCCATCAGTTCGCCGATGTGGTCGGTGCTGTCCTGAACCGCCTGACGCGCCGCCTGGCTGGCCGGAGCCGGGGCCGTCGCCTGGGCAGCGGCTGTTTTGGTTGCGGCTTTCTGCACCGCGCGCATCGGATCCACCGCCGGTTCCTTCGCCTCTTCCTCTGGCAGCTTGGGTTCGCTCACCACGGTGGTGTCTGCCGCGTCCGGCTTCAGAAACTCCGGGGTCTTCAACCAGCCCTGGTTGTAGGCATGCCAGAGGATGGCGCCCAAAACGGCCACGAACAGAACGATGCCCAAAAACCAGAGCAGATTGGGCGAAAGCATGATCTTGCCGGCTTTGCCGTCAGAGCCTCTGACAGGCTGCTTTTTGGTGTTTTCCGGCACCATCACCTTGAATTCGGCCATCACCTCGTCCAGATCGGCCTCCAGATACTTGGCGTATTTATAGACCATGGCCTTGGCAAAACCGAAGTGTCCCAGCTCGAAATAGCGGTTTTCTTCTATCAGGCGCAGCTGGTCTTCCCGCAGACGCAGGTCTTCAAAAACTTTCTGATAACCCAGTCCCTTTTCCTCGCGCAATTTTTGCAGATGCGAGCCTAAATTCTCCATTGGTAAACTCCCCTGAAAGTGTGTTCCACAGTCCCCGCGAGCAGAAATTCCCCGCTCTCCAGACGCGTGATGCGCACAGCCCCGCCGGGCATTTTAACCCAGACCTCGCTGTCCAACAGACCCTTGCCGATGCCGCTGAACACGCTGGCCACAGCGCCGGTCCCGCAGGCTTGGGTGGCCCCCGCGCCGCGTTCCCAGACCTTCATCTCGATCTCCAGCCGGGAGATCACGCGCACAAATTCGGCGTTCACCCCCTCCCGAAAGCGCGGATGCCGTTCCAGGCGAGGACCGAGTTCCAGTTCCTGGCCTTTCAGCACCGACTGGAACGAGACAAAATGCAGGTTGCCCACCGTCACCACCGATCCGACGGTCCCTTCCAGGTCAAGGTCCTTTTCCTTCAACACCGGTTTACCCAGATTGACGCTGATCTGGCGTCCTTGCACCAACGCGGTTCGGAGGCCGCTGTCGGTGGCGATCCGCAGTTCAGTTTTACCTGTGAGCCTGTTCAGCAGGGACGCGCAGCAGCGCAGGGCGGAGCCGCACATCAGGGCGAGGCTGCCATCGCTGTTGTGGATCAGCATCCTGGCGTCGGCGGCGGCGTCCGCCAGCAGCAGCACTAAGCCGTCCGCGCCCACGCCGGTGCGGCGGTCGCAGATGTCCCGGGCCAGGGCGTCCAGCGGCAGCGAACTTTCCGGGGCATGCAGCAGCGGCAGCACCACGAAATCGTTGCCCTGGGCCTGAATTTTACTGAATGGGATCAGCACAGCAGGTCTTCCATCATCTGGTTGAAGCTGTGGCAGCCCTTGCGCTGGGAGATCCACCGCGCGGCCTGCAGCGCCCCGGTGGCGAAACATGCCCGGGACCGCGCCCTGTGGGTTAGTTCCAGGCTGTCGGTCTCGCTGTCGAAGATCACGCTGTGCGTGCCGGGAACCGCGCCTCCGCGCAGGCTGGCGAAGTGCAGCTCATTACTGAGGATCCTGCGGTCCAGCTTGTCATAAACCGCCGCGTTTTTCACGCTGCTTTCCGCCAGGATGGTTTCCGCCAGCTGGATCGCCGTGCCGGAGGGACTGTCCGCCTTTTGGTTGTGGTGCATTTCCCAGCCGCAGACGTCGTAGAGGGGAAACTTATCGCAGATGGAGGTGGCGTATTGGATCACGCGGGTAAAGAGATTCATGCCGATGGAGAAATTCGCGCCCCACAGGATGCCAATATTGTGTTCGTCGGCCAGTTCCCGCACCTCGTCCAGATGCTTGTGCCAGCCTGTGGTTCCCACTACCAGGTGTTTACCGGCGGCGGCCACTTGGCGAATGTTGTCCAGCGCCGTGTCCGGCTGGCTGAAATCCACGCAGACGTCGGCCAGGATCTCCGGCCTGATCTGCCTTTCACAGCCTTCCTGGGTGGGATCGATGATGGAGCGCACCCGGCAGCTCTGCGCTTCGGCGAGGCTGGCGATCATGTGCCCCATCTTCCCGTACCCGATCAAAGTGATATCCAGCATCAGCTACCTCCGTGAATGGCGGCGGATGAGCGCGGCGATGAAAGCCGCCCCCCGCTTCAGTTCTTCCGCCTCGATGTCTTCGGCAACGGTGTGCACCTTGTTCATACCGGTGCCGCAGATGATCATCGGCAGGCCCGCGCCGTTGATGATGTTGGCGTCGCTGCCCCCGCCGCCGACGGTCACCTCAGCCCTGATCCCGAGATCGTTCAGGGCGTCCAGGGCCAGCTGCACCACCGCTTGGCTGTCGGCGATCCGGAACGAGGCATATTCCTGTTTGGCCTCCCATTCCAGGGCGGCCGCTCCGAAATCGTATTGATGCCGCTGCACCGCGCTTTCGGCGGCGTGGCGGATGTCCGCGGTAACTTGCTCCAGCTTGTGCGGATTGTGGCTGCGGGCCTCGCCTTTGAGCTCCACGCGGTTGGGAACGATGTTGGTGGCGCTGCCGCCGGAGATGATGCCCACGTTGCAGGTGGTCTCAAAGTCGATGCGGCCCAGGGGCATGGCGGCCACGGCTTCGGCGGCCACGCGGATGGCGTTGACCCCTTTTTCCGGTTCCACGCCCGCGTGCGCTTCCTTGCCCGTGATCACCATCCGGATCGAGTTCTGGGCCGGCGCTCCCACCACCAGATCGCCCACCCGGTGGGCGTCCAGGGCGTATCCGAACGCGGAGCGCAGCTTGCTCTTGTCAAAATGTTTGGCGCCCAGCAGCCCGATCTCTTCTGATACCGTGATCAAAACCTCGATGGGAGCGTGCGCCTCCTTGCTGTCCACCACGGCTTTGATCCCCATGATGATCTCGGCGAGGCCGGATTTGTCATCTCCGCCCAAAACGGTGGTTCCGTCGGAATGGATGCGGCCGTCTGTGATGGAGGCCTTGATGCCCAGCCCGGGTTTCACGGTGTCCGCGTGGGCGCAGAAGAGGATGGGTTTCTGGTCGGCCCGGCCCGGGATCAGGGCGTGCAGATTGCCCGCGTTGCCGCCGCTGCTCTTTTCCGCGTCATCTTCCAGGCTGTCCGCCCCCAGCTCGGTCAGGTCTTTTTTCAGGCGGTCGATCAGGGCGCGCTCATCGCGCGATTCGCTGTCTATGGCCACCAGTTCCAAAAAGTATCGGATCACATCGTCGTGCATGCTTGTCTCCAGCAAAATCTTAGTTGTCGAGGCACTTAATCTGCCTTTGGCTTTTTTGTCAAAAACTATTTACGCTCGGGGCGGATGTATGCCTCTCCGCAAGTTTTCATTGACGGGAATCCCCTTCCACCGGATAATGTTTCTTCCACTTGAAATTACCCTCACAAGGAGCTTGGATATGATTTTGACCGACGCCCAACTGTTCAGCGAGATCCGCCGCTGCGAATACTGCGCGGAAAAACCCTGCCAGACCGCCTGCCCCTGCGACTGTTCCCCCGCCGATTTCATGCTGGCCGCCGCCCAGGGCCGGCCTTCGGATTTTAAACGCGCCGCCGGGATCATCCTCTCCAGCAATCCCCTGGGTGGTATCTGCGGCAGCGTTTGCCCGGATTACCACTGCGTTCAGGCCTGTTCCCGCGAGACCTTCGACAGCCCCATCCGCATCCCCGCGGTCCAAGCCGCCATCGTGCGCAAAGCCCGCGAACTGGGACAGGTGCCGGAGTTCAAGCCAGCCCGGCAAAACGGCCTCAAAGTGGCTGTTTTGGGCGGCGGACCGGCCGGCATCGGCGCGGCCGTAACCCTCACCCAGCTTGGCTACAGGGTGGATATCTACGATCCCGAACCCCTCGGCGGCCAGGCCAACCTCATCCCTCCCCAACGCTTGGACCGGGGAGTCCTCGCGGCCGATCTGCTCTATCTCATTGAGGTTTTCAAGCTCAATCACCTCAACCAAAGCGCCCCCGCCGCGGCCGAACTGCTGGCCTCCGGCTATGCCGCCGTGGTGCAGGCCGGGGGTCTGAACAATCCCATCCGCCTCAATATTCCCGGCGATGCCAGCGCCCTTTACGGGATGGACATCCTCCGCAGCCCGGGCTGCTATCTCTTTGAGGGAAAGAGGATTGCCCTCGTTGGAGGCGCCATCGCCGCCGATCAGGCCCTCACCGCCAAACTGCGCGGCGCCGCCCACGTGGAACTGATCACCCTGGAAGCCTGGCACGAAATGCCTCTCACCGCCGACGAAAAGCAAAACCTGGTGGAAGCCGGGGTGGAATTCAGCCCCCGCACACGGATCAGTGAGATCATCAATGCAGCAGGCAAAACCGTTGCCATCAGAACCAAACGCGTCCAGCTTCCCCCCGGCGAAGCCTTCCACCCCTCCAAGATCAGGGATGAAGAGGGTTCCGGCGAACTCGAGCGGCCTTTCGACCTCGTGGTGATCGCCGTGGGCAACAGCCCCGTCCTCCACGCCAAAGGCGAACGGATCTTCTCCTGCGGTGACCAGGCCAACGGCCCCACCACCGTCGTCGAGGCCGTCGCCTCCGGCAAGAACGCAGCCCTGGAAGTCGATGCCGCCTTGCGCGCGCAAATCCACGAACTGCCGACCCAACCCACCAAAAGCTGCCTCCCCGTTTTCGGCTGGAACAAATTCCCCGTCCCGCTGGACGCCGATTTCTTCGGACGCCCGCTCGACTCGCCTTTCCTGCTTTCCGCCGCGCCGCCCACCGACGGCTATGATCAGATGAAACTCGCCTATGAGGCCGGCTGGGCCGGAGGCATCATGAAAACCGCCTTTGACGGCCTCGAGATCCACATCCCGGGCGAATACATGTGGGTTTGGGGTCGCAGCACCTTCGCCAATTGCGACAACGTTTCAGACCATTCCCTGGACCGCGTTTGCGGTGAAATATCCCGCCTCATCAAAGAATTTCCGAACAAACTGACCCTGGCCTCCACCGGCGGACCCGTAACCGGAAACGACGCCGAGGACATGGCCGTTTGGCAATCCAACACCCGCAAGCTGGAAGCCGCCGGTGTCATGGGCATCGAATACAGCCTCTCCTGTCCCCAGGGCGGAGACGGCACCCACGGCGACATCGTGGCCCAGGACCCCGCTCTCACCGCCAAAATTATCGGCTGGGTGATGGAGATCAGCGACCCCTCCATCCCCAAGCTGTTCAAACTCACCGGCGCCGTCACGGCCATCCAGCCCATCATCAGTGCCGTCAAAGGCGTTCTGGACAAGTATCCGGATAAAAAAGCCGGCGTCACCCTCGCCAACACCTTCCCCTGCCTCGGTTTCCGGGAAAAGGAAGGCGCGGCCTGGGACGAAGGCGTGATCGTGGGCATGAGCGGCGAAGGGGTGGTGCCCATCAGCTATCTCAGCCTCGCCCGGGCCTGCGGCAAAGGGGTAACCGTCTCCGGAAACGGCGGTGCGATGAACTACCTCGACGCCGCCAACTTCCTGGCCCTCGGCGCTTCCACCGTTCAGTTCTGCACCATCGCGGAAAAATACGGCTACGGCATCGTCGCCGAACTCAAGCTGGGCCTTTCCCACCTGCTGGAAGCTTGGAAGCTTGGCTCTGTGCGGGAATTGATCGGTATCGCCCAGCCCCGCCCCGTCACCGATTTCATGGATCTGCCCCCCAAAACCAAAAGCAGCACCCTGAACAGGGACCTCTGCGTCCACTGCGGCAACTGCACCCGCTGCCCCTATCTGGCCATCACGCTGGACGAGGAACTCCTCCCCGTGATCGACAAGGACAAATGCGTGGGTTGCTCGCTCTGCGCCAAACTCTGCTTCGCCGGAGCGCTGTATATGAGTGAGTGAGGCGGGCCGTTAACGCTACCTGAGAAAGCCTCGCGGAGGCCCAGACCGATAGCGTAGGCACGTGAACCCCTCGTAAAGCAGTCCCTGAGCGCAAGCAGTCCCTGAGCGCAGGCAAGAGCCCCTCAAGGGGCGACAGAACGATAGCGAGGGTGCGGTGAGCGCAGCGAACAAGCCCCTCGTCAAGCAGCTCCTGAGCGCAGGCAGAGCCCCTTGTGGGCGCCAGAACGATAGCGAGGGTGCGGTGAGCGCAGCGAACAAGCCCCTCGTCAAGCAGCTCCTGAGCGCAGGCAGAGCCCCTTGCGGGCGACAGAACGATAGCGAGGGTGCGTAAGCCCCCCGTATGAAGGGCCAGATGAACTTCAGAGCCCCGGCAGGGGCGACAGAACGATAAATCACCGCCGGGACCCCATAATCCAGTCATATCATTCACCTCGCCTCACTTTGTCATTCCGGGGTGGGGGCTTCAGCCCCCGGGGCCCAGGAATCCAGACGGTCAAACCAACCCATCTTCACAGCCAAGTCGGGCTCGACCCAGACGCCGTCTGAGTCGACACCCTCCCAGGGCTATTCCCGCCAGGGCTGGATTCCGTCTCTTCGCGCCTAAGGCGCTCCGTTCCGGAATGACGGAGGTTCAGGGCGGGGAGAACAATGTTCCTGGATTCCGGGGCCCCTACCCCGGAATGACAGGCTGGGGGCAGCTGACGCTTATAACCTGCCTTCAAATTATCCCAAATTATCTCAAATTCTCAGGGCCCTGTAACTTGCCAACCCCCATCAGTACAGGGTTTGAGGGTCAGATTCTCAAAATATCGGCACCCCCACCCCCTGGCTGCGGGGTCCGTCACCCCGCCACAAACCTACGTCATTCCGGAACGGAGCGCCTTGGCGCGAAGAGACGGAATCCAGGCTTGCGGGAATAGCCAATCCCCGGTTCCAGGCCGAGGCGGGGTCGATACAGACTTCGTCTATGTCAACGCCATCTTAGGGCATTACTCGGAAGGGCTGGATTCCGGGCGCGACTGCGTCGTCCCGGAATGACGGAGCGGCGTTTCCTTTATCTGATAACGTCCGGGATGGCGTTACCCCCCTTGCGGCGGGGGCCACACATGCTTAATGCAGCATACATGCACAATGATGCTAATACATCTATATATATACATATATACTAATATATTATTATATAATTTTATATTTATGTTATATTTATATAGATATGGTAGTGGGGAGCATTGCTTTAGGCTCTCTTGCAAACACGGTGGGAGGGGTTAAGGGCATCCTGATCACGTACCCTAAAGTGGGCTGCCGAAATCTGTTCGGCAGAGACAGCAATTGGCTAAAGTGAGCTGCGCTCGCTGTGGCAAACAGATTTTGCCACCCCAATTCTGTGGTTCGACTGGTACCTGGCCTGTTTACTTCGTTCCTCTCGCTCCCGGTATCTACTCTGTGTCCCCCGGGGGTGGGGGTGCTGATATTTTGAGAATCTGACCCTCAAACCCTTTACTGATGGGGGTTGGCAAGTTACAGGGTCCTGAGAATTTGAGATAATTTGCGATAATCTGAGAGCATCCGATACCTCTCGACCTCTCCGCGCCAAGAGCCTCGCAGAGGCGCAAGAACGATAGCGAGGGTGTGGAGTGACCGGGGTCCCCGCGGAGGAGCGAAGCGATGCCGTGGGGTGGAAACGCAACCCCTCGTATACGGTAGTTGAACAGCAAAGTTAGCCCCTTGGGGGCGACAGAAATCAATCCACCGGTTCTGTCGCCCACGAGGGGCTTTCTTCTGTTTGCGCTTTGGAGACGAGGGGCTTACGCGCCCTCGCTATCGTTCTTTCGCCCCTAGCGGGGCTCTGGCTCCGGGGCCCCGGAATCCAGACTTCGCGAGAGTATCCCCCCAAGGATCATCCCATTAACAACCCATTAACCTCCCCTTGAGTTCCCGTCGAACCAACGGGAAGTTAAGGGGAGGCGGGCAAGAGGCGGATGGGAGAGGTCTTTGCGGGGGACAGGGAAAACTTCGCTTGACAGGATTGGGTGATTGGCAAAGTCTTGCAAAAACGTAATGGAGCAAATGTGAAACCTCCTTTCGAATTCACCCTCAAGAGCATGATCGACCGATCCTGCGAGCTTTTCAGCCACAAGCCGGCGCTATCCAACGTGGATGGGGCGCCCGTTACCTACGGTGAAATGCGCAAGCAGATCGACGGTCTGATCCGCATGATGAGCGAGCGGGGCATCGTGAAGGGCGACAGGGTGGCGATCCTGGGGCAAAACATGCCGAACTGGGGCATCGCCTATCTGGCCATCACCTCCATGGGCGCGGTGGTGGTGCCCATCCTCACGGATTTTCACGTGAACGAGATCCTGAACATTTTGCGCCATTCCGAAACGAAGATGGTCTTCGTATCCGGCGCTCAATACGACAAGATCGGCTACGCGGACCTGGATCCCAGGATCATCCTGGTGGCCCTGGACAACTTTGAGCCGCTGACCCTCAAGGCCCCCAAGGACCTGATCGGCGGACTCATGTATGAGCCGCTGAAACAGCTGCAAAAACTGAGCAAATGGGCCCGCAGAGCCGTGGGGCTGCTCGACACCAAGGTGCATGAGGACGACCTCGCCTCGCTGATCTATACCTCCGGCACCACCGGGCTTTCCAAGGGCGTGATGCTCAGCCACAAAAACCTGGTGCTGGACGCCTGGATCACCACCCAATTCCAGCCCGTGGGCGAAAACGACCGCCTGATCTCGGTGCTGCCTCTCTCCCACACCTACGAATGCACGGTGGGCTTCATCATTCCGATGATGGGAGGCTCCTGCGTTTATTATCTGGACAAACCGCCCACGGCCAGGGTGCTGGTGCCCGCCATGCAGAAGATCCGGCCCACCATGATCCTCACCGTGCCGCTGATCATCGAGAAGATCTTCAAGATGCAGGTGCATCCGCAGCTCACGGCCAATGCAGTGTTCAGGTTCCTCTACAAACTGCCACCCACGCGGAAACTGCTGCACAAAGTGGCCGGCAAAAAGCTGATGAAAACCTTCGGTGGCAAGATTCATTTCTTCGGCATCGGCGGAGCACTGCTCTCCTGGGAGGTGGAACGTTTTCTGCACGAGGCCGGCTTCCCCTACGCCATCGGCTACGGACTCACGGAAACCTCTCCGCTGATCGCGGGAAGCAATCCACAGGACGCGCGGTTCCGCTCCACCGGCCAAGTGCTGGAGCATCTCCAGGTGCGCATCGAGAACCCCGGACCCCAGACCGGGATCGGCGAGATCCTGGTGAAGGGTGAAACCGTGATGATGGGCTACTACAAGGATCCCCAGCGTACCGCGGAAGTCTTTACGGAGGACGGCTTTTTCCGCACCGGCGACCTCGGCATCCTGCGCAAAAACCGCTACCTCTACATCATCGGCCGCTCCAAAAACGTGATCGTGGCCGCCTCCGGAGAAAACATCTATCCCGAGGAAGTGGAAAGCAAGCTGAACGAACACGAAGCCGTGCTGGAATCCCTGGTGCTGGAAGTGGGCGAACAGCTCACCGCGAGGGTCTTTCTCAATCCCGAATATTTGGAAAAGCACTACCATCCCGATAAACTGGGCAGCGCTGATTATCAGCGGCACTTGAATATCCTCCTGGAAGAGATCAAGACCATGGCGAATCAGAATCTCTCCACGTTCTCCCGGGTTAAAAAGGTGATCGAACAGCGGGAGCCCTTCGAGAAAACCGCCACCCAAAAGATCAAGCGTTTCCTCTATCAGTAAGACCGGGGAGGGCTGGAACGCTTTTTGCTTGAACTGATGGGATGACGACAGAAGAGGTCCCCCCGGCTGGTTTCGGAGCCGTAATATTATTGTGGACAGGATGTTGGGAGCATGCATGAGACTTAAAACGGCGATATGTTTGACAGTGTTTTTGGCCACCCTGACCGGGTTTTTGGCGGCGGGGCCGAACAGCCTGAACTTCGACGAGATCAATATCGACCTCAACGTCAGGGCCGACAAGCGGGTGGGCGAATTCAGCTATCCCCAGCTGAGTTTCAGCGTTTCCAGCCAAAGCTGGCAGGACAGCCTGCTGATCCTCTACTCCGCGCCCGAACTGGACCTCCGGGTGACGATCTCGACCCGGGACCAGTATACGTCACAAGCCTGGCTGTTCGATGTTCGCGCCGATTTCAAGCAGGAGATCCGGCTGCATGAACTTGTCTTGAGCCTGGACAATCCCCTGGAGCCGGTGAGCGCTGAACTGAAGGGAGTTGAGGCCATCCAAAGCGGGGATCCCGGCCGCAATCGCACGATCGGGCCTTTCACGGACAAGGCGGTGGAATACGCCAGCGGGGCCAGGCGTTTCTGGATCGTGGCTTCCGGCTACGCCGACTGCGAGGGCGTGGAAGGCCTCCGCGCCAATGAGATCGTGCTCTACGACTACCGCGCCCATTTCTTCCGCCAGTTCGACCAGAGCACCCAGCAGACCAGCCTGTTGCGCAACGCCATGTACAAGACCGCCGGGGACACGCACCACTGGGGCTGGTTGCTCTTCATCCAAAAGCCCCTGCTGCTGGACCTTAACCGTTGGCCGGGAGACCGCAAAGCCGCCCTCTGCATCAGCAACGACGCCGACGGCGAGACCCTGGCCCGCCTCCAGGCCGTCTTCGAAGGCAGCAACAATCCGGCCAATCCGCGCTATTACACCAAAGGCTTCTTCGCCCGCGGCATCCCCATCTCCTCCACCATCCACGGCGTGAACCAGCCCACGCTGGGCACCATGTGGAGCAACATCCAGGATCACGGCAACCGCATCGGCTGGCACACCTACACCCAGCTGGCCGATCCTCCCGGCAGCAACGCCCAGGCCCTCCTCCACGACCTTGAGCATCTCAACATCCGCAGCTGGATCGACCACGCCGTGCCCTTCAACCCGGAAGACATCGCCTACAACGGCCTCTATCCGGACAGCCTGCACTTCGTGGCCGACGTGATCAACCAAAGCAACATCGATTACATCTGGCCCGGCGACACGCCCTATACCAATCCCTTCAACGCCTACGACGAGGCCTGGCGTCTGCCTCACCTTGTATATGAAGCCACCTCCCTCACCAAGCCGGTCTGGTTCTTCGGCCGCACCAGATGCGAGGTCTGGGAATACTACGGCACCTACAATCCACTGAGCATGAAATACATGATGACGCCCGACAACCTGGACGCCCTAATCGCCGCCCGGGGCCTGCACATCGCCTACACCCACCTCTGTCAGTCGCAATCAGGCTCCACCCACAGCTTTTGGCAGATCTCGCCCACGGGTGACTACGAGATCCGCGACGACGTGGACGACATGCTGCTGATGCTGGACGATTACCGCGCTAACCGGGGACTGTGGATCGCGCCGCTGGAGGACATCTTCGACCGCATGCTGGATATCGAGGAAGTGAAGGTCACAGCGGTGGAAACCACTCCGCAGGAACATGTTTTCAAAATTACCCTGGTCAACGGCGCGGCGCGGGATATAGCTGATCTCAGCCTTGCTTTCAAGGATGACGATTACAGTGTGCAAAACTTCCCCGCCGCCAGCGAGCGAAGCCTCTACATCTCAGATTTTTCAGGAAACGGGAACGTCCCGGCGTCACTTTACAACGTGAGCTACCACACCGGGCAGTTGGTCATCACCAAATCCAACGACCTGCCGCTGGAACCGATGTTGGTGGAGATCTTCAACCTCCGCGGCCAGAAGATCATGATGCATGATTTCTTCGCCCATCAGACCGAACACCTGCTTCCCTTCGCGGACAAGGCCTCGGGGATCTATCTCGCCCGGCTGAAACCCCTGGAGGGAACGCCCGTGCTGCTGAAATTCAGCGTGGTGAAATAGCTCAGTCGCTCACGCGGAGGGTGACTCCGCCGAGAAAGGAGATCCCCGGCTGGGGCACGTAGGCGTAAACCGAATAGCTGCGGTTGAGGGCATTGCGGATGCTGAAATGGGGTGAGAGAGTCCAGCCCTGCAGCTGGAAATTCACCGCCGCGCCCAGATCCAGCAAAGCGTAGCCCGGCAGGGGGGCGGAGAGGTTGTCCGGAGTGGTAAACTGTTGCCCTGTAAAGCTGTAGGTACTCCAGAAATTGAACTTGGGCCAGCTCAGGTCCAGATTCAAAGTATAGCTGAGTTCAGGCGTGTACATCAGGCTGGGGGCGCTTTCCTCGGGTTGCGAACTGAGGTCCCGGGCAGCGGTGAACAGCGCCGTCGCGGCCAGCTTCAGCCAGGCCAGCGGTTCCCAGCCGGTCTCGAGTTCCAGGTTGCGGATCCGCGCCCGACCGATGTTCAGAGGTTTCCAGACGTTGCCGAACATCTGCACCTGACGCCACTGGATGAGGCTGTCGATGGTGTTGTAATGCCAGGTGGCGCGCAGATTGAAACTGCCCAGCCGATTGTCCAGCCAAAGTTGCCAACCTTTGGATCTTTCGCTGGCGAGGTCCGGATTGCCGATGGCCTGGGAATCACCGCGCCAGTATAGATCGTAGGGTGAAGGCAGGGCAAAGGAAGTCCCCCAAGTCCCGCCCAGCGTGGTTTCCACAAAGGCGAAGCGCCGGATGCTGCCTTCGAGGCGCCAGCTGAGGTTGTCGTCGGCTCCGGCGTGATCGTAGCGCAAAGCTCCCGCGGCGTTGTAGAGCAAGCCGCCCCGGTCCAGTTCCAGGCCGCTTTTCAGGCTGGCATTGGCGAAGCCGGAACGATGGTCCAGCGAGTTGGCCGGCAGCAGTAGGTTCTGGTTCTGGTAACGCTCGGAACCCAGTTCCGCGGCCAGTCCGGCGTTCAATTTCAGCCCTGCCGTGAGATCGTATTCCCCGCCCAAGCTGCCTCTGAGGCCGCTGTCCAGAAGCTGTTGCCGGTATTGGGAGAGGAAAACCGGCAGGGGGGCGCGGGTATTGTCGTAGAGGGTGCCGTCGAGGTTCAGCCAGGCCAGCAGGTCGGCGTTCAAACCCAGCAGCGGGGAACTGAGCGTGACGCGGTTGCGGTTGGTGTAACCCTCTAAAAAAGCATGACGGTAGACCTCCGAGAAATTCACCGTTCCAGGCAGCTGGCGGTGGAAGGCCACGTAGTCGCTCTGGAGGCTGAGGCGGGCTCTCCGAATAGAGGTGGAAAGCGAGGCGGAAAGGGAGTTCTGGCGTTTGGCGTTGTTCTCGCGCAGGGTGAGGCTGTCCGGTGCCCACCAGTCCGGCAAATGATAGGGAAAATCGTTGTCCGTGTCCAGATGCGAGGCGTTCAGCCGCAGGTCCCAGCCATTCAGGGCAGTCCCGAAGGCCAGCGCGGTTTTGGCATGGCCGAAGGAGCCGAGTTCCGAGCTCAGGGAGAAGTCCGACCGGCCAGTGTTCCGTCCCTGTTTGGTGCGGATGTTCAGGATCCCGCCGATGGCCGAGCCGCCGCCGTAGACGGAGGCGTTGTTCTTGATCAGTTCGATGGAGGCGATGTTGGCCGTGTCGAGCAGGGAAAGGTCGTAGCTTTCGCCGCCGGGGTTGAGGGCCACGCCGTCCAAGATGATCAGGGTGTGGCGGGCCAGATTGCCCAGAATGGACACGCCCTGGTTTTCCCCGGCGAGGCGGACGTCGCTGGAATGAGTTGAGGTGCTGGAGCTTAGCACATCGCCAGCGGAGTAGTAATGGCGGTCCGGATCCACCGGCAGGGCCACCCGGTCCACCGGCGGGGCGAAGATGTCCCAGGCGCTTTCGCTTACAATTATCTTGGGCAGCACCACCGGCTCCGGCTGCAGCGTGACCCGCGTTCCGACCTCCCCCACAGGCAGGGTCCGAGGCTTGAAGCCCAACCGGCTGAAGGACAGGGAATCCGCTTGGGTGGATACGCGGAAGGCGCCGTCTTCGGAACTGTAATTCTGTATCAGGCCGTCGGATACGAGCACCGAGGAGATTCCTTGACCGGAGGGGTCCAGCACTCTGCCCGTGATCACGCGGGCGTTTAGAAACGCCGCCGATGCCAGCAGCAGGCAAAACAGGATAAATCTGTTCACGGACCGCCCGGATAGAGGAGATTGGGTTTGCCGCTGGCGGGGTTGAGCATGGTCTGCAGCTCCAGGCCGAAGAGCTCGCGCAGCGGGGCCGGACGCATCATTTCCTCCGGTGTTCCGCAGCCCAGCACTTTGCCCGCGGCCAGAAAGACCATCCGGTCGGCAAAATTGGCGCCCAGATTGAGATTGTGGGAGATCAGCAGGATGCCCTTGCCGCTGGAGCGGACAACCCCGCGCAGCAGGGCCATGATCTCCACCTGGTGGTTGATGTCCAGCTGGGAAAGAGTTTCGTCCAAAAAAACGTAGGGCGTTTGCTGGGCCAAGGCCCGGGCGATCAGCACCCGCTGTTTTTCGCCGCCGCTGAGCTGGGAATAGAAACGCCCGGCCAGGCCGCCCAACTGCAGCTGCTCCAGCACCTCCGCCACGGCCTCCAGATCGGCGGGAAGCCAGCTCTGCATCAGGCCCAGATAGGGATAGCGGCCCATCAGAACGATGTCGCGCACCGGATAATCGAACTGGAAAACGCTTTCCTGAGGTACAAAGGCGATCAGGCGGGCCAGTTCGGAACGCTTGTAGGCTTCCAGAGGCTTGCCGTAGAGCCGGATCTCACCCTCCAGCGCCGGCAGAAAACCCAGCAGCGCGTAAACCAGGGTGGATTTTCCCGCGCCGTTGGGCCCCACCAAAACGGTGAATTCGTCAGCCGCCAGGCTCAGGTTCAGTTCCCTGAGCACCGTCTGGGCGTCGTAGGCGCAGCTAAGCTTGGTTACTTCGATCATTTCTTTGTCCAAAGCGAATTTCTGGCGGCGGCCAAATCTGTCAATGGCGGCGTGAGTACCGCGAATTTATCTTGCCTTGAATAGCCTATTAAATTACTATATATTCAGAAGAACATTTCAAGGAGAAACGATGGCCGTTAGCACCAGAACAGAATACGCGCTGCGGGCGCTGCTGGAGATACCCGCCGGGTCCAGCGTGTCCGCGAACTCCATCTGCGAGCGCCAGCAGCTGCCCAAAAAATATGTGGAGCATCTGTTGAGCGCGCTGAAAAACGCCGGGTTGATCGCCAGCAGCACCGGTTCCCGCGGAGGTTACACCCTAACCCGTCCCGCAGGCCAGATCAGCCTTTGGGACATCATGGAGGCCGTGGACGACCACAATCTGGAGCTGGACTGCGGCATGGGCAAACAGTTTTGCCTGGGCGAAGAATGCCGTCTCAAGCCGCTGTTCACCGATCTGGCCGCGAAACAGCGGGAGCTGTTCCAAAAATACAGTCTGGCCCGCATCGCCAGAAGCTTCAAACAGGAGAAAAAATGAATTCCGGCAAGATCTATCTGGATAATTGCGTGACCACTCCGCTGGCCCCGGAAGCGCTGGAAGCCATGCGCCCTTACTTCAGTGAGAAATTCTGGTTTCCCGGCACCTTCGTCAGCACCGGAGAATCCGCCAACGCCGACCTGGCAGGATTCCGGGACCTTATAGCCAAAACTCTCAACGCCGCGGCTGACGAGCTCCATTTCACCTCCGGCGGCACTTTGGCCAATAATATCGCCATCAAAGGCCTGGCCCAGGCCAATGCCTCCGCCGGCAAACACGTCATCGTTTCCGTGGTGGATTATCCGGACCAACTCACCAACGCCGCCTGGCTGGAAAAACAGGGCTTCGAAGTAAGCTATCTGGAACCGGACGCGGAGGGCCTGGTGAGCGCGGACAAGCTGAAAGCCGCCATCCGGCCGGACACCATCCTCTTTCTTACCACCATCGTGAACCATGTGGTGGGTACCATCCAGCCGCTCGAAGCCTACAGTAAGGTACTGGCGGAAGCAGGACACCGGATCTTCTGGCACGCCGACGCCGGCCAGGCCTATGGCAAGCTGCCTCTGGACGTGAAAGCCCTGGGCGTGGACACCCTCAGCGTTTCCGCCCACAAGATCCACGGGCCGCAGGGCAGCGGCGCGCTTTACGTGAAAAAGGGAGTCAAGCTGGCTCAGCTCATCCACGGAGTCAACCGCATCGACGCGCTGCAGACGGGCGGACTGAGCATGGCATTGATCGCCGGTTTCGCCAAGGCGGCCGAGCTCACTTTCGCCGATCTGAGTGCCACCACCTCCCAGCTGCGCGAGCTTTCGAATTATCTGCTGGAGCGCCTCGAAGCCACCATCCCGGAGATCGAGCTCAATGGCCCCCGCGGGGAAGGGCGCGCCTGCCACAACATCAACGTCTCCATCGCCTACATCGAAGGCGAGGCCATCACCATGATGCTCGATCTGCAGGGCGTCACCGTGGCCACCGGTTCCGCCTGCGCCTCCCAGGGCCTGAAAGCCAACTACGTGCTGATGGCCATGGGCAAAACCCACGTCCAATCCCATGGCTCGATGAAATTTACGCTGTCCCGCTACAACAGCAGGGAAGATATCGATCTCGCGGTGTCCCGCCTGGCCGAGATCACGGCCTCGCTGCGCGAGCGCAGTCCCCTCTATCAATCAACTCACCCCCAGGAGAAATAAATGCAATACTCACAGAAGGTTTTGGACCACTTCATGCACCCCAAGAATGTGGGCAAAATGGAAACTCCGGATGCCCAGGCCACCGAGGGCAGCCCCGCCTGCGGCGACCAGGTGACCGTTTACCTCAAGGTGGACGAAGCCAGCAAAAAGATCGAAGACATCAGCTTCCTTTCCTACGGCTGCGCTTCCAACATCGCCACCGCCTCCATCATCACGGAACTCGCCAAAGGCAAAACCCTCGACGAAGCGAAACAGATCAGCTGGCGCGACGCCATGGAAGCGCTGGACGGCCTGCCGCCGGTGAAGGTGCACTGCTCTGTACTGGCCGCCGACACCCTGCAGACCGCCATCTCCAACTACGAGATCGCCCACGGCCTCAAGGAAGTGCCCAACTTCGGCAAAGACACCATTGTGGAAGAGCTAAAGAAGATCATCTATCCCCAGGTGGGCGAAGACATCGTTTCCCTGAAGATGGTGAAATACGTGGGCTTCGACAAGGGCGAGGTGCTGATCGACATGAACATGATGAAATTCGACCAATGGCGGGAAAACGTGGCCGAAGAGATCCGTGAGCATCTGGCCAAATATCCCGAAGTAAAGCACGTCCAGATAAACTTTCCCTGACCTTATCTCCAGATCCAAACCGGGCGGAACCCCCTGTCTTCAGCTGAAGCGGGTGTTCCGCCTTTTCTCTATTTTCGCGTTACTTGGTTGGTTACCAACGCAAAACCTTGCCGGTCTGAACTTGGGAACCGCTCTGAAGGCGGATTAAACCCAACTAATGCAGTAGGATATTCTCAGTCCCGAAAGTGGGACTGATAT
>CAZVXH010000032.1:0-24877 GCA_964631015.1 uncultured Candidatus Cloacimonadota bacterium
TCCCATTCCGCTTCAGTGGGCAGCCGGTAGCCGTTGGCCCTCCAGTCGCAGGTGGTGCTGGCGCCTTTGATCTTGTAGCAGGGTGTGAGGCCTTCACTTTCGCTGAGGGCGTTGCAAAATTCCAGCGCCTGCTCCCAGGAAACGTTTTCCACCGGCAGCGCGGGCCCCTGATGCAAGGAAGGATTGCTTCCCATCACGCTCTCCCAGAGGTTTTGGGTCACTTCGAAATTGGCCATGTAAAAACTGGATACATAGACGCTGTGGACCGGCAACTCGCTGTCAGAACCCATCTCGAATTCACCTCCCTCCACTTCCACGAAAGCCGTGTTTTGCAGCACCCGATCCAGTTCGCGCGCGCCGGACTGGCTTCTGATCACGAGAAACACCGCCAAAGCGGCAGCCAGGATCAGTCCGATCACCAGCCACATACCAGCTTTGCCGCCCTTTTTTACGGCGGGTGCATCCTCGACAGCTTCGGTCGCGGTTGGCTCGGGCGGCGGCGCCTGAGGCTGAGGTTTGTTATAGGGAACGGGTCCGGCGGTTTGCCACGCGTTCAGGTTCGGAAAAGCGTGCGGACGCTGCTCCCTGTCCTTGATGGTAAGGCGGCGCAACAGAGCCACATTCTGGTCGCTGATGTTGGGATAAACCTCGCGGGGATCGGGCAGATCCTTGTTCACAATGGCGTCTTGAATGTGAAAGGTGCTGGAAGTATCCACATTGAAGGGCAATCTGCCGCTGAGCATTTCGTAGAGGACGATGCCGGCGGAATAGATGTCGCTGCGGTGGTCGATATCCTTGGCGGCGATCACCTGTTCCGGGCTCATGTAGTAGACTGTGCCTATGGTGTCGCCGGTTTGGGTGAGATGGATGTCGTTCATGAGACGGGCGATGCCAAAATCCATCACCTTCACGTTATCGCCGTTTTGAGTGTCCACCATGATGTTGGAAGGTTTCACATCGCGGTGGATGATACCTTTGGCGTGAGCGTGGGCAAGGGCGTCCGCCAACTGACGAAAGATATTCAGGGCGCGTTCTTCGCGGATCGGGCCGGTGTTGTTGATCAGTTCACGCAGGGTGACCCCGCGGGCGTATTCCTGCACCAGGAACCAATTGTCGTTTTCCTGGAAAAAGTCTTTGAAGCCCACGATATTGGTGTGGGTGAGCAGATTCTGGATCTGCGCTTCGTGCTTGAACCGCTCGGCAAATCTGGCGTCGCCGGTGAGGGCGGGATCCAGAACCTTGATCGCCACTTCCCGGTCCAGATAGATGTCCCGGGCCAGCCAGACCTCTCCCATGCCGCCCTTTCCGAGTTGCTTGATGACAATGTAATCCCGTATGCGGATACCCGGGTTGATCTTCATAAATCGCTCCTCTTGTGAATTTGGATACTTCTCCCCCCGTGCGTGGTGGGTGGCCGCGTTCGCTCAGATCAGCAAAGACTGTCCGTCTGAGGCCTATTCCTGTGCTTGTTTTTTCAGAGTTTCCTTACCGGCTGTTTCGTCTTTGGGGGCCTCTTCCAGTTCGGGTTTCTGAACGGGGATCCAGATCTCCACCACCGACTCCGGCGAATCTTCATCGAAACGGTCGTCGTAGGCTTCAAACATCTCCAGGGACGCGGGTTTGTAGCCGGTGGTGGTCAGCCATTCGCCGTAGATGTACTCGTAGGCCCGGCCGATTTCTTTGACGGGGCCAAGGTATTCGAAAACGGCGTAATTGCCGCCTGGGACCTTGTGCAATTGCAAGTCTTCCGGCAGATCCACCTTATCCTTTACCTCCATGCCCACAAAATAGTTGTAGCCATGCATGGTGGCGGGATCGTATTTCTCTCCGGGATAATAGATCCCGTACAAACGGTTGCCCACTGGCTCCGGAAGTTTGTCACCCAAGGTAAAAAACTTCTTCCAGAGCTCCATCATGGCGTCGCCATCCATGGCGTTTTGGGCTTCCAGTCCCATCACGATAAAGGGTTCGCTTGCTTCGAAGCGGATCTTCATCTGCGGCGGGGTTTCCCGGGCAGTGAATTCCTGCCCTGCCAGCCCAACCACGGCCAGGGCCGCGGCCAGAAAAATCATAACATACTTGTTCATGACCAACTCCAATGTCATTTTATGACAACGGCCAAATTACCTGAGGAGGTATTTGACGTCAAGGAGTTTTTTGTTTGAGACCAGAGCGGAGGTTTGGGGTTGAGTCCGGGAGTTTTGCTGATCCTCAGTTCCGGTCGCAAAAAAAGAGGCCCCCGGATAAGGGACCTCTCAGAAGCTTGTTGTTAAACAGCTTACTTAACTATCACGAACTCGATGCGGCGGTTGAGGGCGCGGCCTTCAGCAGTATCGTTGCTGGCAAGCGGCCTGTTTTCGCCGTAGCCTTTGGTGGTAAGGCGGGTGGTGGAAACGCCGTTGTTGACCATGTAGTCTTTCACGGCCTGGGCGCGTTCCTGGGAAAGGGTGATGTTGTAGGCCTCTTCGCCGACGTTGTCGGTGTGGCCCTGGATCTCAAGTTTCACGTTCGGGTACTTTTTCATGGCTTCGATTACTTCCATCAGCACGACTTTGGCGTCGCTGGTAAGCTTGGAGCTGTCAAATTCGAACTGCACACCGTCGAGGGTGAAGTCCTGCTCCATGCTCACCACGTTGCGCAGCAGGCGGGAAACGACGGCGTTGCTGCTGGCGCCCTTCTTGCCGAAGGTGTAGCCGATGCCCAGGTAGGGCATAAAATGGGCGTCCTTGAAAATAGGGTCGTCATCTTCCCAAGTATCAACTTTGTCGTTGACAGCATGGTCAAGCTGCACACCCAGATCCAGGTCGATATTCCACTTTGTTTGGAAGGAAAGACCAAGTCCGGCTGTAGGGGCGAGGAAGGCAAACCCGCCATCTATGCCGCTAACAGCGACGTTGTTGTCAACATAGGCGGCGCCGATGCCGATCTGGGCATAGGGGGCGATGCGCTGCAGGGCTCCTTGTTTGAAATTGACCACCGCGCCTTTGGTGGGGCGGAAGCGGGCTTGGATGTCAGCTCCGATGATCTGAGTTTTGTAAGGAAGGACTTTAGCGGGGATACCCGTAGCTTCCAGATTCGTGTAATAGGGATAGATGCCCATGCTCACATAATCCTTGAGCCAGGCTTCGTAGCCAAGCCCTGCCATGAAATGGACGACCTTGTCGGATGTGTTGGGGTTATCGTTGTAATCGTTCAGCGGATGGCTGCAGCCGAGGCGCAGACCAACAGTTTGTTCAAGAGCGAACATAGCCGTCGAAAAGGCCATTAATCCAAGGACTATGACCAGAATTTTATTGATACTTTTCATCTTTGTACCTCTTAGTGTTGTTAGTTTAAGAACTTACTTCCCAAAACTCGTTTTTCTGTCAATCTAATTTTTTCCCTCGACATTTTTAAGTGTCTGTGTCGGGCATTCCTGAAGCCGGTTTTAGCTCACTTAATGAAGGCCTGCCAAGTTACGGGAGCGTTGATCAGTTTGGCGCGTCCTGACTGGACCGGACTGGGTGCTTATGAAGCGTATTATGGCACATAAGTCGGCAGGGTTAAAGATACCCCGGCGTCAATCGGAACCGGGATTTCTTTTCAATTGACAAGAAAACGGCACTTTGTTTTTCTTGTTTTAAATCTAAATTAGGGATAAAATGCTGTTAATGAAACTGTTTGAAACGCATGCCCATCTTGATCTGCCGGAGTTTGATGCCGACCGGGAGAGCCTGATCCATAAATGCTTCGATAGCGGAATCGAATATATCATCAACATCGGTTTCAACAAAGAGACCTCGCTTAATTCGCTGGAACTGGCCAAAAAGCATCTGCACATCTTCGCGACGGCGGGATTTCACCCCCACGACGCCATGGATTTTGACGCGGAGTTGATCAAGCGTCTGGTGCGGGAAAAGAACGTGCTGGCCATCGGTGAGATCGGGCTGGATTTTTTCCGCAACTACTCGCCCTTCACGGTTCAGCGGGAAGTTTTTCGCAACCAAGCCTATCTAGCTGTGGATTATGACAAGCCCATGGTGATCCACAACCGCGAGGCGCATCAGGAATGCTTCAGCATCCTCAAGGAAGTGCAGGCCAAAGATGTGGTCTTTCACTGCTTTTCGGGCGACATCATCTTTGCCCAGCAGGTGCTGGACGAAGGCTGGCTGATCTCGTTCACCGGCAACGTGACCTACCCGAATTCCAATCTGGACGACGTGGTGCGCATGATGCCGATGAACCAGTTCATGATCGAGACCGACTGTCCCTACCTGACCCCTTATCCGCACCGGGGCAAGCGCAACAGCCCGCTGTATCTGCATCTGGTGGCGGAGAAGATCGCTGAGATCAGAGGGATCACCCCGCTCGAAGTGGCCGAAGCCGCCTTTGAGAACGCCCTCCGGTTCTTTCGCGTTCCTCCCGACCCCGTGCGTCCTATCTCCAAAAAAGGCAGCTCCAAAAGCGGCAGATCCCCCAAGACGGCCAAAGCGGGCAAAACCGCCAGCAAAGCCAAAGACAAGAAAAAGGAAAAGTGATAAATTGAAGACTATACTTTTGCCAGCCCTGTTACTTCTGCTCAGCCTTCCGCTGCTGGCTGGAAACTCCGCCTTCGCCTTCGACGGCAACGCCCTCCGCTATTTCGGCAACGACATCTACAGCCTGGGCATGGGGGATACCGGCTCCAGCGACGTGTTTCGCCTCAACTCCGGTTACGGCAACCCCGCCATGCACAATCTGAACAATCGCAGCCTCTTTTCCACCGGGCTGATGCCGGGCTACAACCATTACAGCTCCAAAGACTTGGTGGGCACGAAGTACAGCTATCTGGACAACTCGCTGGACTTTCCCTATTTCAGCCTGAGCATCCCGATCAAGCAGCACCGGCTGGGATTTCAGTTCAGCGCCCACTCTTCGGGCGTAGTGACCAACCAGCGTGAGTTTTCCATCATTGAAGCGCCGGACACGCTGGAGGTTACGGAAATACATTCCATGGACCGCTACATCTACCGCGCGGACCTGATCTACAGTTTCGCCTGGGGAGGCAACAGCGTGGGCGTCAGCGGCAACTACTACCTGGGGCACGAGATCCGCAACTTCAAGCAAAACGCCGGTTTTGGGGATTTCAACACCGAGGAGGAGATAGTGCGGGATTACAAGAATCCCGGCTTCACCATCGGCTACATCCGGCATCAGGAGAAGTTCGCGGTAGGAGCATATTACAGCCTGGGTGTGAACTTGAAAGGCGAGGAGGTCCGCACCTCCATCCACGCCACGGAAGACCCTCTGCCTTACGAATACAAGATCCCGCCTGTCTATTCGGCCAGCGTGACCGCTTTGCCCTATCCGGAGTTCAAGCTGGCGGCGGATTTTCACTATGAGCCCTGGCAGACGATCGATCCCGCCAAGTATACTGACAGCTGGAAAGCGGCCTTGGGCATGGCTTATGAGCCTGCCGTCCGGGAAGAACGGAAGGGGATTCTCAGCCTGCCGCTGCGCGCTGGAGTTTCCTGGCGTCATCTGCCTTTCCAGGCAGCCGGCAGCGATATCGGCGAGCTTGCCCTCAGCCTGGGAGTGAGCCTGCCACTGAAGGGCAATGTCAACCGCATCGACCTTGGCTTTCAGTACAGCCGCCGGGGCAACCTCGAGCAGAACAAGCTTCTGGACAATTCTTACTTGCTGATGCTCGGTTTCACAGGCTTCGACATCCTCTCCAAAGCACCCGACCGAACCGCTCCGCGGGAAATTCCGGAAAAGGCAGACCTGGAAACATGGTAGGAGCGCGTCCGGACTCTGACCCCAACAGTCTTTTAAACCAGATTTGCGTCAAGCGGGGCATCGACCAGGCGGGCTTGTCCGCCGGTATCGAGACTCTGCCCGACGAAGCTCTGCTGGCCAATATCAGCCAGGTGGCGGACCGCATTACGCGGGCCATGTTTGCCAATGAACCCGCTGTGATCTTTGGCCACGACGACCCGGACGGCATCACCAGCACCTACGTTTTATACCAGTTTTTCAATGCCTGCGGTTATCAGAAGCACAATTTTTTCATCCCCAACCGCAACCTGGAATCCCACGGGATCCAGGACAGCTTTGTGAATTTCGTACGCGAAGGCGGCTACAAGCTGGTGATAACGGTGGACAACGGAATTTCCAGCTACCAGGGGGTGGAGAAGCTGAACCAACTGGGCTGCGAGGTCGTGATCACAGATCACCATCTGATCCAGCCGGAAACGCTGCCCCACGCCTCTGCCATCCTCAATCCTCAGCTTCCGGACTGCCAATATCCCTTCAAAGCCTTGGCGGGAGTGGGCGTGGCTCTGATGCTCACCCGCTGGCTGGGACGCTCTCTGGATCACCGGGTGCCGCTTTCCTCCTACTTTTGGACGGCGGTGGGCTCGATCGCGGACAAAGTTCCAATGACCGGCGTGAACCGGACCATCGTCCGGCACGTGATCGACCACTGGGACGAACTGAACGATCCCAGCGTGGACTTTCTGCTCCGCAACCACAAACGCGTTGAAAGCGACATGGATGTCTTCAATTTCATGCAGTACACCTCCCGGCTGATCGCCAATGGCCGGGAAAACAACGGCCAGCACACCGCTATGCGGTTTCTTTTGCAGATGGGAGACGCCAAAGCCGCACTATTCCAGTCCATGGAAGCCCAGCAGAAGAAATGGGAAGGCGATCTGAACCGCATCTTCACTATTTTGGACAGCGTTACCGCCGGCTTCACCAGCCCCGCCTTCATCTATTTCGACGACGAGGGCGTGATCCCCTATCACCTGCTGGGAACAGGCGCCACCTACGTTTTGGGCAAATTGGGAATACCCACGATCCTGCTCAAACAGCACAACGGCGACATCGTTTGCGAAGGACGCTGCGGAGAGGGTTTCAACATGGTGGAGGCCTTCGCAGCCTGTAAAGAACACCTGAAACAGTTCGGTGGACACGTGAAGGCGGCCGGCTTCACCATGGAACCGGACCGCTACGATGCCTTCCTGGAATGCTACAACCATTATCTGGCTGGACACTTGAACACCGACTTTCCGCAAACCGGTGAAGAACCTGATGCCTGCCTCGGTTTGGACCAGTTCAGCCCCGCCAACTGGCGCGGTCTGGAATTGCTGCTTCCCTTCGGCCAGCAGCATCCGGAACCCAGGATCCTGGTACGAAACACCCGGCTGGACGAATTGCAAAAAGTGTTCTTGTTTGAGCACGGCAGCGCTTCCTTTCCTGCCGGCCAAACCGGAGACGCGCTGCTGCATTGGAGGGGACCCAGACTCGTGAAGATCCTGTCCTTCAGTCCCACCGAAGCTCCCGCCTGAGGTTCTGGCGGAAATTAACGATGCTTCACGTCAAGGAAACCCTGCGCAAGAGCATTCACCTTTCCTCGCTGGTGATTCCTTTTGCCTACCGGTTTGTTCTGAACGACAACCGCAAGCTGATGTTTTACATCACCCTCGCCGCCTTTGTGGCGATGTTGGTGATCGAGTTTTACCGCTTCTGGCAGAAGAGCTTCCGCAAGACTTTCTGGTGGATCTTTGGCCTGATTCTGCGCCGCCATGAGCTGCGCGACTTCACTGGCGCCACTTATTTGCTCTTCTCGGCGATGCTTTGTGTGGCCTTTTTCGAGCCGGTGATCGTGTTTTTCGCCCTGTCTTTCCTCGCATTGGGAGATACTTTTGCCGCCATGGTGGGCATCAATTTGGGCACGCGCAAGTTGGGCAAAGGAAAAAAATCGCTGGAAGGAAGTCTGGCCTGCTTCGTGGTGTGCTTCAGTTATGCCCTCCTGTTCGGTTTGCATCAGGATTTCTATGTGCATCCGGTTGTAGCGCTAACCGGAGCCCTGGCCGCCACCCTGGCCGAACTGAGCCACCTGCCGGTGGACGATAACGTGGAAATGCCACTGGTTTCGGCGCTGGCAATGACTCTCGCCAAGGTCATCTTCTAACAGGAGAATACGTGTTGCTATCTTTTGTGATCCCGGTTTTAAACGAAGAGGATTCCCTGCGCCGCCTCACCGCGGAGATTGTGGCCAACTGCGGTCCCCACGCCCATGAGATCATCTTCATCGACGACGGCAGCCGCGACGGCGGTTTCTCCATCATGGCGGAACTGGCGGCGGCGGATCCCAACATCCGGATAGTGAAGTTCCGCCGCAATTTTGGCAAAGCTGCCGCCCTGCAATATGGGTTCAGGCTTGCCCGGGGCGAGGTGGTTTTCACCCTCGACGCTGACCTTCAGGACAATCCGGTGGAGATACCCAAATTTTTGGCCAAACTGGATGAAGGCTGGGACCTCGTTTCCGGCTGGAAGCAGAAACGGCACGATCCCCTGCACAAGGTGATCCCCTCCCGGCTGTTCAATTATGTCACTGCCCGCGCTTTCCGCCTCAAACTCAAGGATTACAACTGCGGTTTCAAGGCCTATCGCAGCGAGGTGGTAAAGGAGCTGAACCTGTACGGTGAAATGCACCGCTACATCCCGGCTCTGGCCAATTCCCTCGGCTACCGGATCACGGAGATCCCCGTGGAACACCGCAAACGGGAGTTCGGCCGCTCCAAATACGGCCTGGAACGCTATCTGCGCGGCTTTTTTGACCTGCTCACCGTGAAGATGGTAACCCAGTATATGAAAAGCCCACTCTATCTGTTTGGCCGGGCCGGACTGCTTTCAGCCTTGCTGGGCACCGCGATCATGCTCTGGATGGCCGCCCTGAAGATCTTTTACGGCCAGCCGATCTCCAACCGCCTGCCACTGTTTCTGGGCATCACCCTGATCCTGGGCGGCTTGCAGTTTATCTCGCTGGGCTTGATCTCCGAACTCATCGTCAACCGGATGTCGCCGCTGCGGGGACTGCCCGTATCGGTGGAAAAGACGGTCAACATCAGCGCGGAGGAACTGCTTGAATCCAGCTGAGCGCCTCTTCATCCAGCGCTATGTAAGCGATCCCAAGCGAAATCTGCTGCGCTTCAGCTTTCTGTTCATGATCCTGGGCATCGTGATCTCAGTGGGCATTCTCACGGCAGCCCTGAACCTGTTCGAGGGTTATGAACGTGCCTTGAAATCGGTGCTGCTGGATTCTTTTGCCCATGTTCGCGTCTACGCCGCCGGGGCCGGGCCTTTGCCGGATTCGCTGGCCGCCTCCACCCTGTCCAAACTCGCCTCGCGCCCGGAGCTTAGATCAGCTGTGCCGGTGCTCAGTTCAGAGCTAATGGCCCAAAATGGCGGCAAGGCCAGAGGTGGCCTGATGCAAGCCTACGCCAAGGGTTTGGGCAAGGGCGACATTCATGCCAAATATATGGAAAAAGGTTCCGCGCAAGTTGCTGCGGGACAGGTGATCCTGGGACATTATCTGGCTCAGGATCTCGGCCTGGCCATGGGTGACACGGTGCTGGTATCTTTTCCCCGGCTGGACCTGATCACTCCGCTGGGCATGTATCCGAACCAACGTTCCCTCAAGGTTACAGGCATATACAATTCTGGGTTTTACGAATACGACCGCAGCCTCATGATCGGCAGTCTGGCCGACCTGCGCGCCCTCTCCGGAGTGGCATCCGGCTTCAGCAACATCGAGCTGCGTTTGCAAAACGACCAGACCGATAACGCCGCCGGTCTGGTGGAAGAATACGACGAACTGCTCGATACCGGTGTCTATGCCGCGCCGGTGGTGAACACCACGCTTCTGAGCATGGTACGGATGCAGAAGTGGCTGATCTTCATTGTTTTCAGCTTTCTGGTGCTGATCGCCGGGATCAATGTGATCAGCGGCGTTCTGACCCTGATCCTGGATAAAAAGAACGAGATCGCGGTGCTTAAGGCTTTAGGGGCCGGAGCCAGCACGGTGCGCAACATTCTGGGTTATCAGATCACCCTGGTCTGCCTCGCGTCGGTCATTCTGGGCCAGGTTTTCGGCTTTCTGCTTTCCTGGCTCATTGTAAAGCAAAACATCTACAAACTTAAGGGTGACGTCTATTTCATCGACCGGCTGGAACTCTACGTGTCGCCTTTCAACCAGGCCGTGATCTTCGCGGTCGCGGCGCTGCTGGTGATCCTCTGCGTCCGCGTGCCCTTGCGCGGGATCGACCGGATGCGCACCATCGATCTGCTCCGCAATTCTTAGGAGGTATGATTTGATCTGTCTTGCTGGCTACTCGCTGCATAAAACTTACGCCGACAAAGGCCAGAACATCCGCGTGCTCATCGACGCGGAGCTGGAAGTTGAAGACGGCGCACTGGTCTGCATCACGGGAAAGTCCGGCTGCGGCAAAAGCACTTTGCTCCACATTTTGGGCCTGCTGGACGATCCGGACAGCGGCAAGGTCTTCATCAACGGCGCGGAAGTTTCCGCCCGGCACGCCAACGCCCATCAGATCCGCAACCGGGACATCGGTTTCGTTTTTCAATTCCATTATCTGATTGAGGACCTCAACGCCCGCGAAAACGTGGCCCTGCCGATGCTGATTGCCGGCGCGGCCAAACCCAGCGCGCTGGCTGAAGCAGACAACTTACTGGAAATATTGAAGTTATCGGACCGCGGCAACCACTATCCGAACCAGCTCAGCGGCGGGGAACAGCAGCGCCTGGCCCTGGCCCGGGCCTTGATCAATCATCCCCGCATCGTTTTGGCGGACGAACCCACGGGCAACCTCGATCCCCAGCACAGCGCTGAGGTCTGGGACCTATTTTACCAGCTCAACCGCGACCTGAAACAGACTTTTGTGATTGTCACCCACGATCGCGAATTGGCCAAACAAAGTCCCAAAACCTACGAGCTGAGGGACGGCAAGCTGATCTAAAGCCATGCGACGCTCCCGCAAATTCCTGACCTTCATCGTTGTCCTGTTGGTCATCAACACCTTGTTTTTCGTTGCCTGGTACGTCTTTGACGCCCAGGGCAGGGTGAAAGGGATCGTGGAACGCGAGGCGGGGCAGGCGCTGAAAGGAGATTTCAGGATCGGCTCCTTCACGATCAGCGACCAGCAGGTTTACGCCGAGCAGGTCACATTCGCGGCGGCGGACAGCTCGTTGAATTTCACGGTGGACAACGCCCGGGTGCGTTTTAACCTGCTCCGCTACATCTTTTCCGGGTTCAAGATCCGCAACCTGATGAATCACATCGAGATAGACCAGGCGGACGTGCGGCTTAACGTGGTGCCCAAAGCCAAAAAAACCGGGAAGAAGTTCGAGATTCCGGACCTCAGACCCGTCTTCAACGACCTGATCATCACCAATTCCCGCTTCAAGGCCGATGTCCGGATACCCCTTAAACTGGGCGAGGAAGGCCTGCTGACGGCGATCGAGGAGTTGGACGAGGTCAATCTCAGCGTGCTCAACACAGATGTTTCCAACCTCAGCTTGTCCGCTGTCACCTCCAACGGTGGAGCCCTGAAGCTGAAAGGCGTACTGGACAAGGGCCGCGTCGTTTCGTCTCGGGCGGAATTGTCAGACTATGTGCCGCTGTATGTAAACCATCCTCAGATCCGCGATTTCCGCGGCAACGTTGATTTGGTGGCCAGCGTATCTCAGCTGACGAAAGGAGCGAAACCGGCCCTAAACGCCCATCTGATCCTGAAAGATGCCTCAGCGTTCGTCTGGAACCAGTATTCTGTCAGCATTCCGCTGCTGGACGTCACCACCGACGGTGACAGGCTGAACGCCAGCCTGGCCCAAAGCATGGTGGGCAACAGCAGCATCGGCGGCGACATCGGTGTTCGCGATCTGTTCAACGGTCTGGTCTTCTTACCCAGCCAACTGGACCTCCGCCTCGATCTGGCCATGCTGGGCCCCAAGTTCAGCGGCATCTTGGACGGCACTTTGAACGCGCAGGGAACCCTTTCCGACCCCATCATCGATTTGGTGGCGGGCTCAAAAAAGCTTTCCTACGACCAACAAACAGTGCAAAATGTCTCGCTGACTGCTGTTTATCAAGACGAAACGGTGGATCTGGTCCTGGGGGACGTGATCTGGCAAAACCAGAGTGTGGACTTCAGCGGCACCTTCAGCACCCAGGACCGCAAACTCACCGGCAAACTGGACACCGAGCCCGTGCGGCTGGGCGCTGCCGACCTCAAGGTGGCCGCTTCAGCCGATCTGGAGCTGAATTTCTACGGCGCCGTGCCAGAGGTTCGGGCCCTCATCCACGATCTTGATTTCGCTCAAAATGACCTCGATTACCGTGACCTTACCGGCTACGCGAACCTCATCCCGCTGATCACGGAAAAAAAGCAGAACTATCTGGTGGAAAGTGAGCTCAGCTCACCGCTGGGTATTAAACTGAGCCTGATCGGTGATGTCAGCGACAACAATTATCTGGTGGAAGCTGATTTCAACTCCCTGCAGCTGGTCTCAGCCTATCCCAACCAAGGCATAGGGCAGTACGACCCCGTGCTCAGCGGCGAGTTGTCCGCTTTTCTCACCGGTAGCAAAGCCGTTCTCTCCGGAGGACTGGCGGTTGATTTCTCCCGGGGACTGGATCTCAGCGCGGATGTTGATGTGATCGGTTCTTACGACCTCAAGACGAAGCAAGGCGACCTGGTGCTGGATGTTCCTTCCGGCAAATTCAACGGAGAACCCCTGTTCCTGAGTCTGGTGGCCCAGATCCGTGATCAGGCCCTGCAGGTGAATTCCCTGAACCTGAATGATCAGATCCTGGCCAGCGGTGAACTGAACCTGAAAGACCTTGAAGACATGCAGTTTCAGCTGGCGATGGCCAATATCGACAGCGCCATGATCACCTCCTTTTTCCCGAAGCTGAAGTTGCCGCTGATCAGTGATCTGAACCTTACAGCCAAGTATTCCAGCAAGGGAACCGATTTCCTCGATGCCGTGCTGAGCATCGGGGAGGTCAAAATTCCCGGTTTGAGGCCCCTGTCAGGTCAGCTGACGCTGCTGGGGGATCCGCGACAAGTCCTCATCCGGGGCGCGATCAGCAACGAAACCACCCAATTGGTCGATCTGGCCGGCGATGCCGTGCTGGATCAAGGTTGGAATCTGCGTTTGAATGCCCTGGCCACCGAACTGGACATGGCGGATCTGATGTTTTCCCCACTGGCGGAAGGCTCCGTTTCCGGAAACATCGGGTTCTTCATCTCAGACGTTCTCACCAAGGATCGCGAGATGTCCTTCGATGCCCGGCTGACGTCTTCGAGCCTCTCGATACCCGATATCGTGGATCTGGATGAGATGCTCATCTCTGTCGCCCAGACCAAAACCCTGCTGATCGTGGACACGCTCTTTGTGCGAACCACCGAGTTCGGCAGCTTGACCGGTTCCGGCGCCTTGGATTACAACATCCTGGACCGCAACATCTATGAAGGCCAGCACACTCTCGATCTGCGGGCGGAGGGGCTGCTTTTCGAATGGCTGGACAAAAACTATGAGTACGTCCGCGAGGCCAGCGGCAAAACATATCTGGAATGCAGCATCCGCACCCTGGACGATCAGCTGATGGTGCAGAGCGGCAAGCTTCTGATCAGCGAAGGCCGGCTGGTTTTGGATGAACAGCCGGAGGATATCCGCAACATCGAGATTTCTGCCGATATCGTGAACGACCAGGTGCTGATCAAGGAAATGACTGGGCAGATGGGCAACGGCGTGCTCCACGCCCTCAACCATTTTGAGGGCGATCCCGACTTCCATCTGAAAGCCGCCATGCTGGACCTTGGCACCTTGCTGGTGAAAGTGGACGAGCCCGGCGCGCTGCTCTACCTGCCGGACATCACCACCCCCCGCAGCCGCACCCGGATCGTGCTGCGCGGACAGAACGCTGAATACGCCACCGTCACCGGGCCTTTCGACGACATGCTGATCACCGCCGAAGCAGAGGTCAGCGATGCCAGCTTGGTCTATCCGCCGAGGACCAATAACCTCCTGAACCTGATCTACAGCTTCCGGGGCTCCTTTACTACTGACTCGGAACCCGTCCGGGAAGCCATCCCCCTGCCTTTCAGCCTGGATCTGATGGTCATCGCGCGGGACAATTTTAAATACGCCACCTATCCCACCAGCTTCGTGCTCATGCCCGGCGGCTACATGCACATCCTCTTCGACGGCCGCGTCTGGCGGCCTCAGGAATCCACCATCACCTCAGAACAGGGTACGATGGATTTCTTCGGCACCAAGTTCACCATGGAAGAGCTGAACTTCAGCATCACCGGCGCTCAGAAAATGGTGGTCATCGAAGGAGTTCTCAACCATGAAACTGCTGACGGCACGATCGTCACCCTCCACGTTGACACGGACAAGACCAATCCCCGCCAGTCGATCTTCAAACGGGTGAAGTTCACCCTCGACAGCGATAATCCGGACGACATCTCCACCGCCAGCATCATCAGCCGCATGCGCTACAATGCCAGTTCCGAACAGCTTTCCGCCACTCAGCAGGGCAATTTGCTCCAAGATGAGGCGCTCAACCTGATCTCTGAAAATCTGAATACCTCCCTGCTCTCACCCCTCCTCTATCCGCTGGAAAACAACATCCGCCGCTGGCTGGGTCTGGATGATTTCAGCATTCGCGCCGGTTTCTTCCAAAATCTCTTCACCGAATACACTTCCGACCCCAATCAACTTGCCAACTACGCGGGCAACATCTCCCAATTCAGCTCCTCCATCCTGCTGAACAATCTGTCCATCTACATGAGCAAATACCTGGGCCGCAAATTCTTCCTCGACTACACGCTTGGCCTCCAGGAAGCCTCCGATCTGCAAAACCGCACCGAGATCGTGGTCTCGCACGAAGCCTCGCTGCGCTGGTATCTGCCGGAACAGTTTCGCTTGGCCTATACCTTCAAATACGTTCCCTGGGAGGAGCAGGTGTCGCACGAACTCATGCTCCAGAGGTCATTCAAATTCTGGGGATGGTAATAAAAGCTTTGACAAAATTCGCCGTCTGGAAATCATGCAAAAAATATGATAATCATTAGGGAGGAAACCATGCCCGATATCGCGATCAAAGATAAAACAACAGACGCCACCAAGCCCGCGCCGAAGCCCGTGCGCCACGCTGAACCGTCGCTCACGGAAGACGAGAAGCCCCGCCACAAACTCGGCCTCATTGAGATCCTGATGTTCCTGCTGCTCGCAGGCGTGATCTTCATCTTCATTTTCGGAATGCAACAGCAGAAACGAGACAAGGAAATGGAACTGGCCATGCAGCAGAAATTCGAAGAATTGAAGCCGACCTTCTTGGAAATGGCCGCCAAAGCAAAACAGATCAAGGCCGCGGATGAATTCGGTGACTGGCCTTTGGTCGTGGATGTGTTGAACGTGGATCCGGCCAAGCTCAAAACCGAAGAGTACACTTTCGACTGGCTGGACAGCGGCTCCGTGGTGATGACCACCACCGAGAAATTCGGCAAAGAAGGCGTTAAGATCAGCTACGACGTGGCAGCAGATTCCTACACCATTGAAGACCCCAATGCCACTTCCCGGCCTGTGGTCAAAGAGAGCTGGTTCAACCAATAAACCTTCTCTGATCCAAACAATCCAAACCCGCCCCCTCCGGCGGGTTTTTTAGTTTCCTGAAAAGAGGCCGGGAGGCCCCGCTTTCTTATTCCCGCGTTGTTAACTACCATATATGAGGGTGCGCGCGGAGCTGTTGCCGCAATTTTTGGCGGATTGGCCAAGCATCGCCCTTATTACACTTCCGCTACACTTCCCGTCCACCTCCCGCTAACCTCCCCCCTGTCAGGCGGGAAGTCAGCGGGAGGCGAAGAAGGGGTGAACGGGATGGGTCTTAGGGCGGTTTGTTGGGTTTGCGTACCGCTTGTTTCGCAGCATCATAATGTTCTAAAATCATATAGATAAAAAGCTTGCGCCCAACCCGCTGACCCGCCTTGCAAAGATAAACTCCCAACCTTTGAAATTTTTATTTGCCTCCGCCGGACCCCCGATTATCTTGGCTATAGCATACCAATTTCATAGGAGATTAAAAATGAACAACGCGATAAAGCTTAGCCTACTGATGATCCTGACGCTCACCGTACTGACGGCCTGTCAGGACAACAATAAAATGACCGCCCCGGAAATTTCCAAGCCGGCGGTGGATGAGTTTGTGCAGACGGTTGATATCAAAGGTGCCGTATCCGGCGACCCGATCAACCTACCCGCCTGGGGTGAATCCAGTGTTGAGCCAGGCTACATTTTCGTGGCCAACGACGCCCAAAACCTCTATGTTTCTTACTATCTCATCGAAAACTGGCAACTGGCCGCGGCCGATCTGAACATCGCCAGGACGGTGGCGGAGATCCCCGCCGACGGACAAGGCCTGCCGCAACCGGAAAAATTCAGATACAAAGCCACTTTGAGCCAATGCGAGAGCGTTTACACCCAGGTGATCCCGCTGTCCGAACTGGGCCTGGTTCCGGGCGATAATTTCGTTCTGGTCTCGCGGGCCTTGGTGGGAGGAAACGATCCGCTGGACCAGACCTCACAGCCCTACAATCTGTGCGTACCCGGAAAAGCTGACCAGCAGTGGTGGCAGTTCGGCCAGGGCCGCGTAAAAACCGATCCCAACGCTCCCGACAGGATGCAGAAGATCACCCTGCGCGATATCCCGGGCTATCCCGCGATGCTGTAAGCTCCAACCGCGCGATAAGAGTAAGTTGGACAAAAGGGGTGAAGACCGGCAACGGTTTTCACCCCAAACTGTTATTGGGCGACAAGGTAGAAGCTCAGGCCACCAGTTCCAGCATCGCGAAGAAGTGGAAGATGCTGCCCGCCAGCACGAAGAGGTGCCAGACGCTGTGGGCGTAGGGCAGCTTGTTCAGCGCGAAGAAGATCACGCCGAGGGTGTAGCATCCGCCGCCGATGAACAGCCACATCAGGGAAGCCGGCTCCAGGCTGTGCAGCAGTGGCTTGATGGCGATCACGATCATCCAGCCCATCAGCAGGTAGATCACCAGAGAGAGCTTTTTTCTGCGATCGAGGGCGAAGATCTTGAGATTGACGCCCACGATTGCCAAAGCCCAGATCACTCCGAACAAGGTCCAACCCCAGGCCCCGCGCATCACGCCGATGGTTACCGGGGTGTAGGTTCCCGCGATCAACAGGAAAATGGAACAGTGGTCGAGCACGCGGAAAAAGCGTTTAAGGCCGGGTTTGGGGATGGCGTGGTAAAGGGTTGAGGCCAGGTAGAGGGTGATCAGGGTGGCGCCGTAAATGCTGAAAGACACTGTCTTCCAAGCATCTCCCTGCCGGGCGGAGTAAACCAGCAGGATCACCAGCGCGGCGATGCTGAGGCCCACCCCGGTGCCGTGGGTGATGCTGTTGGCGATCTCTTCGCCCAGGCTCTGTTTGGCGGCGAGGGGAACCCGATCCAGCCAGCGGGGCCTTTCCGCTTTGGGTGGCTTGATCCTAACTCCCATGGTTGGCTAAAAGCGGCTGGTAGAGCTGAACCACGCGTTCCGCGATCCGCTCCGGCACGAGGTCGTGGATGGATTTCCCGGCCTTGATCCGGGAACGGACAAGGGTGGAGGAAATCTCACAGGGAGTGATCTTGAGGGTTTTGCGGTGGATGCGTTTCAGCACTTTCTCCGCGGCGGGATAGCCCGGGCGGGGGATGATGAGGAACCGCACCTGGGCTTTCAGCCAGGCGTAGTCGTGCCAGCGGGACAGCCCGGCGAGGTTGTCGGACCCGATCACCCAGAGGAAAGAGCGGTCCGGATGCTTCTGGTACAGGCGTTTGAGCAGGTCGGAGGTGTAGCCGCTGCCTTGGGCGTCGTCGTTCCAAATTTCCATGCCGGGTTCCAGCACCGAGGCTACCAGTTCATAGCGGCGCTCGTAATCCAGCAGCACGTTGCCTTGCTTGAAGTTGTGGCGGGCGTTGGGTAAAAAGACCACGCTGTCGGCAAGGCCGGAGCGGAGGATCTCCCGCGCGATGTGCAGATGTCCGTTGTGAATGGGGTCGAAGCTGCCTCCGAGCAAGGCCTGGCGGGTCATGGGAAATACTTTGCCAGTTTGACGGCTTCCTTCGAGCCGGGATATTTGGCCACAAGGCGGCCATATTCGGTTCGGGCCCGGTCGGTGAGCTTCTGTTTATAGAGCAGCAAAGCCGAATAGTAGAGGGCTTCGCGGTCGAGGCGGTCGGTGTTGCCGAGGTCGGTGACTTCTTTGAAATACATCAGGGCGGAGCTATAGTCCTTCATCTTGTAATAGATGTAGCCGGTCATGTATTTCTTCTCGATCAGCTTGTACTGGGCTTTCTGGATATAGCCGATGGCGTCGGCGTAGCGTTCGCTGTTTGGATACTTATCCAAAAAACGGCGAAAAGCGTCGATGGCCTGCAGGGTTTCGGTTTGGTCGTACTGCGGGTTCAGCGATTCTTCATAGAGGCAGACGGCGTAGCGGTAGACGGCGGTGGATACATCCGGATGGGTGGGAAAGGAATCCGAAAATTCCTGATAGAGGAGGCGGGCATCGGCAAATTTGTTGGTCTTGAAGAGGCAATCGGCCTGGCGCAGCAAGGCGCGGGCGGAGGAGGCGGACTGGCGTTCGAAGTACACTTCGCCATAGAGCACGGCGGCGCGGGCGTATTTGCCCAGTTCATAGAGCTCATCGGCCTTGGCCAGCTTTTCTTCGGTGGTGAGGGTGGTTTGGTTTTGCGCGCAGGCTGTGAGCAGCAAGATCAAGATCATGATCAGAGCGGGGTATTTCATGCGGGTTCCTTATTCGATCGTCCAGAGCAGATAGATCAGCGAGGCCAGGGCGGTGGTGGCCAGCACGGGTTCGAACCATTTGAGGCTGGACAGGGAGGGGCCGCCGTTTTTACGGTCGGTGCCGGTGAAGGCAAGTTCATCGATGCTTGTCAGTTTATGGCCGGGCAGGCGGATCTGCTTCACCTGAAAAGTGTAGAGCGGATAACGCTCACTGCGGTAGGAAAGAAAACTTTTATGCTCGACCGTGGTGCCGCCAAGTTCCAGGCCGATGCTGACCAGATTGAGGTTTTGCAGCGCGTAGGGGGCAAGGTCTGCCCAGGCCAGGCTGTCTCCTGAAGCGGAGTACGCGGAGCCCGCCAGGGGATCGGCTTCCCGCAGGTCGGCACCTTTGGCCAGCAACAGCCCGCGGATCAGAAAATCAAGCCGGGGAGTGAGATCCCCGGCTTGAATATCCAGTAATAGCGGCCGGGAAACGTCGATCAGTTCCACGATCCGCTCGCTGATAAATTCCGGCTCCGCGCTGGCGTACCGTGTCTCCGCCACAAGGTGGACACACAGCAGGGCCAGCAGCAGGATCGGAATAATTCGCATTGTTTAGGTCAGATCTTCTTCAGATACTTGTCCACGATCTTCATCTGGGGATAATCAGGTTTGTAATTCTTGATCATCATCAGTTCGGTGTAGGTGGATTCATAATCCTTCATCTGGAAATAGGTGAGGCCTATCTTCAGCTGGGCGTCCCAGGCTTTGGCGTGGCCTGGATACCGGTCCACCACTTCCTGGAACTGGCGCAGCGCCTTGGGGAAATTGGCGGCGCTGTAATAGTTTTCAGCGATCCAGTAGTAGGCGTTGGGGCTGAGTTCATCCTCGGGATAGGCTTTCAGGAAGTCCTCGAACAGCAGGATGGAATTTTCGTGCTTGCCTTTGTTATAGGCGGCCAGAGCGGCCTTGTACTGCTTTTTCATGGCTTCGAGGCGGCGTTTTTCGGCGGCGGCCCGTTCTTTTACGATCACAGCCTGCAGATCGGTGGTGAGGACCGTGAGGTCGCTGTTTACGGTGTAAACCCGGTCGCGCAGATCGTTCATTTCGGTCTTCACCACGGCGTCGCTCTGCTTGAGTTCAACCACGTCGGAAGCCAGGGTCTGGCGGATGGTATAGAGCTCGTTTTGCGATGTGGTGAGTTCACCGCGGATGCGGGTGATCTCGGTCCAGAGCTCTTCCTTTTCCTGCGCGGCGCTCTTTTGCTGCGAGGAGGTTTGCATCGCCTGTTCTTGGTTCAGGGAGGCTTGGGCAGCCTGGAAGTCCAGCAGGGACTCATTTTCGAGGGCCATGTTCGCGTTGAAGGTGGCCTGCTCGTCGGCGAATTCTCCCAATTGCGCCAGGATGGCGTCCTGCTCGTCCAGATTGAGGGCGATGGATTCCACTTCGGTGGTCAGATCGTCCAAAACCTGGGCCAGCTGTGAGCTTTCCGCGGCCAACTGGGCGATTTCAGCCTTGGTGGCGAATTCGGACTGGGAGTCCTTCATTTGTTTCAGGTAGTCCGAATAAGCGTCGAAGGTGTCGTTGGTGTCGGTGGTGAGGGCCGTGAGTTTTTGCTCCAGCTTGGCGTTGGTGGCGATGGCCTCATTCAGCTGGGTGTTGATGGTGGCCACTTCACCCTGCAGGCTCACCAGGGCCGTGGCCGAATTCACGATCTCGTCCTGCATCGGCTCCAGCACCAGCAGTTGCTCGTCCACGCCGTTTACCCGGATGACCAGCTGGTCAAGCTTCTCCCGGTTGTTGACGATGTCTTTGCGCGCCATTTCCAGTTCGGCATCCTGATTGTTCTGCCGGGCCTCCAGAATCTGGACCTTGGCTTGTTGCGCCTTGTAGGTCTTGTTGCTTACGCAGGCCGTTAAGGCCAGCATCACGATAAGCAGCGCTAATAACAGTTTTCTCATCTTTTCCTCCTTTGAGATAGTGTTTTATTTCGCTGTCAAAAAAGCTTTGTAACCGGCGAAGGTGGACCAGAGGTCGGCCTTGCTGCACAGCTCGTAGAGCGAGTGCATGCCCATCAGGCCGGTGCCGCAGTCGATCACTTCCGCGCCCAGATTGGCCAGGATGTAGGCGATGGTGCCGCCGCCGCCTTCATCCACCTTGCCCAGCTCGCCCATCTGCCAGAAAACTCCGGCGTCGCTAAAGATGCGGATCACCTTGGCGGTGAATTCCGCGTTGGCGTCGTTGCAGCTGTATTTGCCGCCGCTGCCGGTGAATTTGGAGATGCCGATGCCGTGGTTGAACAGCACGGCGTTCTGGCGTTCGTGCACGCTTGGATAGTTGGGGTCCACAGCCGCGGTGACGTCGCCGGAGAGGATCATGGAGTTCATGAAGGTCTGGCGCAGGTTCGAGCTGTTGTCCTGTTCGCCGTTGTGCCGCAGCAGTGAGGCCACGAAATCCTGGATGAAAACGGAGTGCGCGCCGGTGTTGCCCTGGCTGCCAACCTCTTCCTTATCGGAGAAATAGACCACCATGGTGCGTTTGGGCTTGGCGTCCAGATTGGCCAGCATGGCCTGCAGTCCGGCATAGGCGCAGATGCGGTCGTCCTGGCCGTAACCCACCACCATCGAGGCGTCCAGACCCGCGTCCCGGGCCGGGGTGGCCGGCACGAGCTGCAGTTCGGCGGAGATGAAATCCTGTTCGCTGATCCCGTATTTCTTGTTCAAAAGCTTGAGCGCGTAGGCTTTAAGCGCTTCCTTTTCCTCACCGCGCGGATCCTGCATGCCGCTGAAGATCAGGTTCATTTTCGAGGCGTCGATGGCGTCCGCGAGGTTCTTGGTATACTGTTCCTTGCGGGCCAGATGGGGCAGCAGGTCTGGAATGATGAAGACCGGCTCGTCTTCTTCCTCACCGATGGAGACCTTCAGCAGAGAGCCGTCGGCCTTCACGATGATGCCGTGCAGCGCCAGCGGAGTGGATACCCACTGGTATTTCTTGATCCCGCCGTAATAGTGGGTGCGCATGCAGGCGGTGTCGCTGTTTTTGTCCTCGTAGAGCGGGTTTTGCTTGAGGTCCACCCTGGGGGCGTCCACGTGCGCGGCCACCATGTTGATCCCGTGGCTGATGGGTTCGCTGCCGATCACGGCCATGGCGATGGTCTTGCCGCGGAAGATGGAATAGACGCGTTTTCCGGCCTTGGCGGCGGGCAGGGCGTGAAACTTGTTCGCCTTGAGCAGCGCTTCCGTCCAGATCACGGTCTCGCGCTCGGTTTTGGCTTTGTTCAAAAAATCTTTGTATGGCCCGGCGAAAGCCATGGCCTGTTTGATCTGCGCGGCGGAAGATTCTTTCCAGAAGTTCTTGCGCTCATAGAGCAGGGTGTTTTTGGGATCGTCTTTTGCTTTCATCAATACTCCGTTTATGCTTGTCAGGTTATTTTCAGGATCTCGAGGGTCCGGTCGCCCATCGGGGCTTTCACCACGGCGGTCTCGCCGGCCTGTTTGCCCAGCAGGGCGTGGCCGATCGGCGAGAGCACCGAAACCAGCTGCAGGCCTTCCCGTTCGTAAAAACTAAGCTCGTCCACCCCCACGATCTGGAAAACCGTCTCTTCGCCGCTGCCACTGTCGCGGGTTTGGCAGACGCTTCCGAAGCGCACCTTGTCTTTGGGGATGGAGGCGATGTCGATCACTTTCAGGTGTGACGACCGCCGGCGCAGATGGTCGATCTCGCAGTCGATCTGGCGCTGTTTTTCCTTCGCCGCCTTGTATTCCGCGTTTTCGCTCAAATCACCGAATTCCCGGGCGATCATCACCGCTTTCACCACCTCCGGGCGTTCGCCCATCAGCTTTTGGATGCGGCGTTGAATGGCCTCCATACCCGCGGGGGTAACGAGAGTACTCAGATCCATCAGGCCGGCTTCTTTTTCAGCAAAACGCGCTGGGCGGCCACGGCGGCCTTTTTCAGCCGGGCGTTGCCGCTTTTGGTCCAGGGATCCACGATCGCCGCGATCTCCGGATGGTAGCTTTGCAGCGAGGCGCAGAGGATCTCCGCGCTTTGGGGGTCGCGGCTGTAAACGTGCTGGCGCCATACGTCCAGATACAGCTCCGCGTCCAGTTTATACACCGCTTTGAGCAGCGCGACGTGGGTGGCGGCTTGTTCGCCCAGCGGCTGCAGCCATTGGTTCACAAAGTGCTGCACCACTTCGGCGCTCAGTTCGGGGTTCTTTTTCAGCAGTTTGAGCAGCAGGCCCACGACCTGTTTGCGCACCAGTTCCTTGCCGCTGCGCGCCAGCTCGTAAACTTGGGGCAGATATTTGTCCGGGTGTTTGCGCAGCAGGGGCAGCATCACTTTTTCCAGAAGTGAGGCCAGTTGCGTGGCCTGGGCGTTGTTCACGGCGCTTTGCACCAGGGGCAGGTACACCGCCGGTTTTTTCCCGGCCAGCTTGGCCATGATGGCGATGAAGGCCGTTCTGCCGTTCTCGCCTTTCTTGTCCCAGAGATATTTGTAGAACGGAAGGTATTTTTCGTGGTTTTTGCCCAGCTTCTGCACGATGCTGTTGGCCACGTGCACGATCACTTCGGGAGGTGTCTTTCCATTGACCCGTTCCGGATAGGCGATGAAGATTATTTCAAAATCAAAATCATTTTTTGGCAGCTTCTTTTCCAGATATTCGGCCGTGTCCATTTTCAGCCTTTCCTTCCAGTCGATGGTAAGCATCTTGTCTCCTTTTTTATGGCTTTTTCTTCAAAATGCCAAAGGCCATTAAGGCAGAAAAATGTCAAGGGAAAATCTCCGCTCCCGGCGGACGGCCGGATGCCGGCAAAAATGTTCAGTTAAGCTTTGTACAAGGAACTGTTTATGGTGAGCATAAGGAAGGATGGAGAAAAGGACTTGACATCACTTGTGGCGCCTGTAACTGGATTCTCATCAAAAAAGGAGACATGACATGCCGAAAATAATGGTAAATCATGAACTTTGCCTCCGCTGCAACCTCTGCGCTTCGATCTGCCTGATGGGTATCATCAAGCCCGCGTCAGTTGATGGTTTACCTCAAATTCCGAGTGCTGACGAGGATAACTGCATGCTTTGCGGTCATTGTGAGGCTTTTTGTCCCAGTCGGGCATTGGTTTTGGATTATCTTACCCAAGAAAAGGCTGTGTTTGCGGAGCAGGAGAGCCTGGTGGCGCCGGAAACCCTCTCCCTGTACATGCGTAAACGCAGGTCCGTGCGTCACTTTAAGCCGGAACCTGTCAGTAAGGACTTGATCGGGCAAATCCTGGAACTTGCCCGTTACGCGCCCAGCGGGGGGAACTCACAAACTGTGCAGTGGTTGGTCATTTATGAGCGTAAGGAAGTGGAACGCGTGGCCGGCCTGACGGTTGAGTGGATGCGCGGCATCAGAGGGACCAAGCATCCTCTCGCGAAGTATGTTCCGGGTATCATCCGGGGTTGGGAATTGGGGTTCGATCCCATCTGCCGCCACGCTCCTCATCTCATCTTTGCCCATATCCCCGCGAGTGATTTTGTGGATGACCGCACGGATGCCATCATTGCCCTGTCGCACTTCGACATAGCTGCTCCTGCGTATGGCTTGGGGACCTGTTGGGCGGGATTTATCCGCATGGCAATTGACTCTTACGAACCCCTGAGGATCGCCCTGGATCTTCCTGATGATCGCAAGGTCGGCTACGCGCTGTTCTTTGGATATCCCGCCATTAAGGCCCAGTCCATTCCCAGGAGGAAACCTCTGGAAGTGGTGTGGAGAGGTTAGTTCTGGCAAATTTTACCTGACGACGGCCGCCTCCACCCCTGTCTCTCAGTGCCTCTGAATGGGTTTTCTTGCTTACAGCTGGCGTGTCAGCCTCTTGTCCGCCTCCCATTGACAACCCAAGGGAGCGTTGGGTTGTTAATGGGTTGTGGATGAGTTGTTATCGGGAGGCAAGTCATGGATGCCCTATATATAGTGGGTAACAAAAAAGGGGGGGCCACGAAGACACGAGTTTACACGAATGAATAGATTGGGGATGAACAGATTAACAGATTAACAGATGAACAGATGAACAGATTAACAGAGGATCGTGGCATAAGCTTTAGCTTGTTGGGTGCCCGGAATTTATTCCGAGGCACAATGTAAAGGAACACGGATGACAAGATCAACAGGATCAACAGGATTGATAAAAACAGAGGGAGAGAGGGACAGAGACGTCTCATACAGATTCCACATTCATACGTCATATATAAGAACAAGCACATAGTTTCTTCAA
>CAZVXH010000033.1:0-24836 GCA_964631015.1 uncultured Candidatus Cloacimonadota bacterium
CGTTGAGGCGGATCACGTCGATGAGCAGTTCGTTGTCCCAGATCTCGCTCATGTCATTGTTTAAAACTTTGGCAGGTTGGGGCAGTACGCCCTGGGGTTCGATCACCCGATGGGTTCCAAAACGGCAGCCGCCGATTTTCATATTCAACTCCCTAAGATACTGTGATCTATTGTGTTAATTAATTGCTATGGAAAACTCCAGACTTTCTGAAGGGTAGGTTTTGTCAAGGACAAAGGGGGCGCTCAGCCAAGCCGGAACAACCTTTGCCGCCAACGCAAACGTTGCCGCTACTGGGCGGCCTGTTCGCTGGCAGGCAGGGTGAACAACTCCGGACGGCTGAAATCGTAGTAGAGAACGCGCAGATTTCCCCGCGGCGCGTAGGAATAGGTGGCTACCAGGTTTTCGTCGAAGATCCAGCTGACCGTCGCCTTGGCTTTGTCCACCAGTACACTTTCCCCATGCATTTTATGCATCTGGTCGAGCACAAACTTATCCTGCTCGGGCGTGTTTTCCCCGCTGTAGATTACGCTCCAGCCCCGCAGGACCTCTGTGGCGGGATCCACATAGAGGACCACGAAATCGATCAAAGGGTTGTAGTCCGAAGCGTAGATCACCCAGCTGCCGATCACGTCCCGGGCGATAAAACCTTGCTGTACCATCAGGGAATCGGCAAAGTTGAGATCATCGCCAAAAGCCAGCTGGAAAAGTCCCACCTGAGCTGACAGGCCGGCCACGGCCAGCGCCAGAATGATTATCATGTATAGTTTTTTCATTGTGCACCTGAATTCAGTTTGGCGCATCAATTCCTTCCTGCCGCCGGAAGTCAACAAAAATCCTGACCGACATCACCCCAACCAGGACTCTGAACAAATCCCGATCCGTACCAAACCCCCATTCCCGGAGCCAAACAACGCCCCCCGCGCAATGCCCGCCTGAGCTGCGGCGATCATCCGGGAGGCAGGCCAGGAGCGGATATTGGAAGCTTAAGCAGAAGAAGGCTTTGCGGACTCGCCCAAGCAAGGTCAGGTGTAAGCGCTACCCAGGATTGGTGGAACGGACAGGACGAATCCCTCCAGCCCCGCATATTCCTCAACTGCTTGCTCAGCTTGGCTTTAAGTTGCGTCTGATGTGGACCGATCAGACCATTCATCGCCAACTAATCCGGGAATTCCTTCCCTATATTCTGCTGACCTTAAGGCCTGTCAATATGATGGAGTTGGCTTCCCGGCCGGCAAAAATCGGCTTGACAGAAATGCGGTATCCAAAACCAATTGCCTCTTAGGAGTTTAGAGATGATCGAAGTAATAGACCAAAGTTGCGTGGGCTGCGGCGCCTGCGTCAAAGCCTGCGCCTACGACGCCATCAGGCTGGAAGGCAAGCTGGCGGTTATCGATGTTGACAAGTGCACCCTCTGCGGCGCCTGCGTCCAGGCCTGTCCTTTCGACGCCATCGTGATCCGCAAAAAAGGCGCGGTCCAGGCTGACTTCCAGGACCACCAGGGCATCTGGATCTTCGCCGAACAAAAAGACGGGATCATCGCCCCCGTGGTGTTTGAACTGCTGGGCAAAGGCCGGGATTTGGCGGACCAGATGGAAGCCGAACTCAGCGCGGTGCTGCTGGGATCCGACATCGAGAACCTTCCCTCGGAGCTGATCGCCTTTGGCGCCGACCAGGTGATCTGCGTGGACGATCCGGAGCTAAAAAACTTCCGCGACAACCGCTACGCCATGGCCTTCACGGAACTGGCCAAAAAATACAAACCGGCCGTGATCCTCGCCGGGGCCACCGTCACCGGCAGGTCCTTCATCCCGCGCGTGGCCATTCATCTGCACACCGGCCTCACCGCCGACTGCACCGGCCTCGAATACGATCCCGAAACCGGCAACCTGCTTCAGACCCGTCCCGCTTTCGGAGGCAACATCATGGCCACCATCATCACCGCCAGTCACCGGCCGCAAATGGCCACGGTGCGCCACAAGGTGATGAACCCGCTGCCGCGTGACGATTCCCGCCCCGGCATCGTGATCCAGGAACAGGTGAACTTCGACCTGGAGGAAGCCGACAGCACCTGGCTGGGCTTTGAACCAGAAGCCGGCACGCTTGTCAACATCACCGAGGCCAACATCATCGTCTCCGGCGGCAGAGGACTCAAAGACGCCAAAAATTTCGCCCTGCTGGAAGAACTGGCCGCCGCTCTGGGCGGGGCCGTGGGAGCTTCGCGCGCCGCCGTCGATGCCGAGTGGATCCCCTACTCCCATCAGGTGGGGCAAACCGGCAAAACGGTGAAACCCACAATCTATATAGCCTGCGGGATCTCCGGCGCCATTCAGCACCTGGCCGGAATGTCCTCAGCCGATTATATCATCGCCATCAACAAGGATCCCGACGCCCCCATCTTCAAAGTGGCGGACCTGGGCATCGTCGGCGACCTCTTTGAAGTGCTGCCCGCCCTCGTCAAAAAAGTGAAGGCACTGCGCGGATAGGCCTGTCTGGCGGGAAACGGATATGAGTCTCGAAGTCTGCGAGATCTTTTACAGCCTACAGGGCGAAACCAGCTTCGCGGGCCGGCCCTGCGTCTTTGTGCGGCTCAGCGGCTGCAATCTGCGCTGTTCCTATTGCGACACCCAATACGCTTGGGTACCCGGAACGAAGCTGGAAATTGCCGCGATCATTACCGAGATCCACAAATATCCCACCCGGCTGGTGGAACTCACCGGCGGCGAACCGCTTTGGCAGGAAGAAACATACATCCTGCTGCGCGCCTTGTGCGAAGCGGGATACACCTGCCTGCTGGAAACCAACGGCTCACTCTGGCTGGAGGAAATGCCGGACGAAGTGATCCGGATCATCGACGTAAAATGCCCCGGCAGCGGCTGTGGTGATGATTTCATGAAGTGGAACCTGAAACAGCTCAAACCCCGCGATGAACTGAAGTTCGTGCTCACCAGCCCCTGGGATTACCGCTTCGCGCTGGATTTCATCCAAGCCAATTCCCTGGAGGACAGGACCATCCACTTTTCGCCCGTCACCTCCGTACTAAATCCAGTAATCCTGGCCCAATGGATGCTGCGGGATGGCGTGACGACCCGTCTGCAACTGCAACTGCACAAGATCCTGAACCTCAGCTGACCTGGCGGCAATTCCCAGGCTCTTACGGGGGGTAGGGCCCGGAATCCATTCATATCATCCACCCCTCACAGCCTTCAGCCGAGGACCCCGGAAGGTCGACCTCCCGCAGATCCACCCCACCGGCCAACAAGTTGTCCGACGAGGACCCCGGGACCAAAAGTATGGAAGGCTTTGCGGAAAAGGGAAGGGGTGGCTCCCGCGGAGTGAGGTTGACGGGGGACGTCAGCCTTCCTTTATTTCTCCCCAAAGCGCAGCATTGGAATGCTGCGCTACGCAAGTTCCCCGCCAGCGTTTTCCCCTCCCCCCCCCTTCCCTGTATCTCTGTGTCTCTGTGCCTCTGTTTTTTTTGTTTGATTTTTCCTGCTTACAGCTTGCGTGTCAGCCTCTTGACCGCCTCCCATTGACATCCCAAGGGAGCGTTGGGTTGTTAATGGGTTGTGGATGAGTTGTTACCGGGAGGCAAGTCAGGGACCACCTATATATAGTGGGTAATAAAAAAGGGGATTTTCCAGTAGAGTAGAGGCAGGGGTTAGCCTGCCCCCCTCATCAAACCGTGCATGCGGTTTTCCCGCACACGGCTTCCCGACAAAGTTCGTCGCAGGCATTCGCATTTAGTTGGCGAGAGAGTATCTTGAAGGATCGACCAAACCATATTTGGTTGTCAATACCTCAAAAGCATTTTGGCGGTAAAGCTTACTCTTACGCTGGCTTTTCCTTCGGTAATAGCGGTGCAGTGATTCCATCATGTACCATCGGAGCTTTCTTTTCTCCATCTGTGGATAGCTGACCTTGGGGACGCTGTAGTAGTTCATCCATCCTCTCAGGATGGGGTTTAGTCCCTTGGTCAGCTCAGCTGGATTCTTGTGTCCATTCCTGTGCAGGTATTCTCTGATTTTGGTTCTCAATGCCTGGGCGCTTTTCTTTCGGGGTATGATGTTCAGGTATTTTTTGTTCTTTACGAACAAGTCCCGGTCATACCGGAATGTGAAGCCCAGGAAATCAAAGGGCTCGGCCTCCACATTGACCAGCCTGGTCTTGTCTTCATTCAGCTCCAGCCCCATCCTGTTCAGCATGGAGTGGAGGTAATCGATACAGTGCTGCGGTATTTTTCTCGCCAGCAGGATGAAGTCATCCGCGTAGCGCACGATCCTGACACCGTACCTGTGAAAGCGACCATCCGGCCTGCTCACCGCTTTGTCTATCAGGTTAAGATAGATATTGGCGAGCAGTGGGGAGATCACGCCGCCCTGGGGGGTACCCTTCTTGCTTTTGGTAAGCTTTTTGTCCTCAAAGACCGGAGTCTTCAGCCACATCCGGATCAGCCTGAGTATGCGTATGTCGCTGATCCTTTGTTCCACAAGCTTCATCAGCCTGTCGTGCGGGATGTTGTCGAAGAATCCGCTCAGATCCGCATCATAGACCTGGCGCAACCTTCCGGGAGCCACATGCCCTTTGACGCGGGTGATCGCATCCTTGGCCGAGCGTTTGGGCCTGAAGCCGAAGGAACAATCCTGAAAATCAGCTTCAAATATCGGCTCTATGACCAGCTTGCAACACATCTGAACTATGCGGTCTTTGACGGTCGGTATCCCCAGCGGGCGCAACTTGCCGTTTGCTTTGGGAATGTACACACGTAGAACTGGTTGCGCCTTGTAGGTCTCTTGACTGACCTCGACGGCTATTTCGGAGAGATATTTGTCAATGCCGTATTGCTCGACATCGGCAATGCTCACGCCGTCGTATCCGGCCGCACCCTTGTTCTGTTTCACTCTTTTCCAAGCTTCCTTCAGCATATAGCTGAGGCTAAGCTTGTCATACAGCACATAAAACCGAAAGGTCTTGTCATGCTTGGCCTTGCGATATAGCCTAATCTGAAACTGGCGCACTCTTTCCTCGCTCGTCATGTCCGAGCGTCGCTTGCTTGTTAGACTCGTGTCAATCACAAGATACTCCTTTTTCTTTTAGGTTCCTTTGAAGCAATGCCCCTTCGCTCCCGATGAGTTGTGTTGTCTCATCGATCTTCACTACTATGGGCATCTCCGACTTCCTGTGCATCCCGGTCTCATTTCGCTTCACTTATAGAGGCCGGTTTGAGGTCGCTATCCCTGAAACACAGGATCTCCCACGTTCATTGCCTGGTCATTTGCAAGCACGCCGTCAGTCATGACCCCGGCAGTCCCTGGCTGTGTACTTGACCGTTTCTACCGGCCAGGTTGCAGGCTTCAGCCAATTCGAGAGCTTGGCCGACTGCGCTTTGTGTCACGAGGCTAATCTGTTCGCTTTCGCTACGGCTTACTTGCCGCTAAGAAGAGCTTTGACCTTTGCCTTGCGGCTACGATCATCTTCTTCACTTCCATCTGAACGGACAATTGGATGTGCTGGATTCTCACCAGCTTCCCAGGCAACGCTTCGTGGCGCACCGAATGACACGAATGAATAGATTAGGGATGAACAGGACTAAAGGGATGACGGGGATAAAAGAATAGAACACGGATGACAGGATCGACAGGATTAGACGGATACAGAACAAAGCACGGACCTGTCATTCCGGGGTAGGGGCCCCGGAATCCAGACGGTTTGGGTAATGCCCTGAGAGGGAGTCGAAACAGACGCAGTCTGTATCGACCCCGCTTTGTTCTGGGTCTGGGTTTGGCTATTCCCGAAAGGGCTGGATTCCGTCACTGCGTTCCGGAATGACGTACGTCTGGGGCTGGTGGATGATGGGGCTGGATTCCTGGGCCCCGGCGCTTAAGGGCCACCCCGGAATGACAGCCGGAGGCGCTACGTTCCGAAATGCCATAGCGTTGGGGCGGAATGACAGGTCCGGATTGGGTGGTGGAGGGACAGGCGGTATACCTGTCCAGACGGTCGCTGGAGTCGAAGCTCCTGCGAAACGGGATTTTTGGGGGGTTGCTGGAGTCGATGCTCCAGTGTCGCTCGAATCCAGCAGGGTTCAGATCTTCAGATCCACGAACTCCGTTTCCACCTGATAATTTTGGCCCCGAATCGCCGGCAGAGCCAGCAAAGCCTGTTTGTAGTCACGCAGCTGGCCCGACTCCCGGCTGGAACCGGTTTTGTAGTCCAGGATGAGGGCGCGTTTGTTCGCGGTGTCCAGCAAGAGGCGGTCGAGACGCAGTTCCCGGCCCTGATGCCAGAGGGAGAATTCGGTGAAAACCTTGTCGTAGCCGGAAGGGAAGATCCGCTCGCGGGGCAGGTTGGAGCGCAGGATTTCGATCCGGGCCTGGATGGTTTCCCGGGTGAGCAGCGAACCGAAGCTCGCCAGACACTGTTTGGCGGCGTATTCGTGCTCGGCGGGCCGGTCCCGCTTAACGAAGCTGAGATAGTGGTGGGCGAGGTCGCCAAAGAGATTCTGGCGGTCCTCCAGCCAGATCTTTTTCCAGTCTTTGTGCTCATCGATCGCGTTGGGCTGGATACCGGCGAAGCGGTCTGCCACTCGGTGCGGCAAAACCCTGGCCAGAGCATCAACGGTGACGCCCTCGGCTTTGGGGGGCTTGGCTTCGCCCAAAACCACCTCAGGCTGTGTATCCGGCCAAATGTAGGTTCCGTCAGCCGTTGAGGTAACAGCTTCGGTCTGGAAAAAGCTTTCCGCCGCGGCTGCCACCAGCACCGGAAGCTTGAGTTTGCCTGTCTGGCGAGCCTCCGCGTATTTGCTCCAGCCATCTTTGCCCTCAAAGGCGAAACATAGGTGCAGCGAGGTTTTGGCGCGGGTGAAAGCCACGTAGAGGTTGTTCATCTCCTCCAGCATGGCGCGGTATTCGGTGTTCTCCACCAGGGCTTTGTGGCCGGAGGCCTTGATCACGTCGGCGTAGTGGTAGGTGAGGCCAAAATCGCGAAGGTCCTGGAAATCGGCCCCGGCGAAACCGGTGTAGGTTTTGAGATAAGAGTGATCGTTGCCGCCCCGGCCGCTGAGGTTGTAGAGCAAAAACACGCGGTCGAACTGCAAACCCTTGGATTTATGGACAGTTAGCAGCTGCAGAGAACCGCCGCCCTCCACGGAAACCTGCTTGAGGAAATCCTGGCCGTCGTTGTCCGCCAAGTAATCCAGGAAAGCGGGAATGGTGACGTCCTTTTGGGCGGGGGCCAGCTCAAAATCGCGGGTGAGATTGAGGAAGGCGTGGATGTTCAGAAAATCGCGCTCGAAGGCTTGGGGATTGACGGCTTCGACCCCGGCGCCTTTTTGCCGAGGAAGGCAGAGTTCCGTGAGCGCGCGACAGGCTTGGGAGATAGTTCCGGTATGATTTTGGGACAGTTTGTAGAGGGCTTCCGCGAGGGGACAGCAGGAGAAATCCGGGTCTCGGAAGTCTTGGCGCGCGGCAGCTATCTCGTCCGTAACCTTTTTTAGTTCAGCGGCTTTGAGCAGAATGTAGTTTGAACGCAGCACCTCCAGGAAATCCAGCCAGTTTCGCCAGGCCAGCCAGCGCAGCCACGCGAGCAGCGGAGAAACCCAGGCATGATCGGGCAAAGTGCTGGAAGGCTGATAAATGCTGCCGATCTCTTCGGCATCCAGCACTTTCTGGATGGCGGCCAACTCTTTGCCCGTGCGGCAGATAACGGCCATGCTTTCCCGGCTGTCCGGGTTGGAGTGAGGTTGGATGAAATCGCGCACAAAATCCTGATACACCTGGTTGAGGCTCCTGCCAGCCTCGGTTTTGGAATAAGCGGCAACGCGAAACTCGATCCGGGTTTGGGGATCGAGAGCTGCCATGGCCCGGTCGAGCGGCTTGTAGGGCCAGCTTAAACCGAACTCCCGCAGTCGGTTGCTGATAATGGCTGAGCCAAAAACCCGATTGACGAAGGAGACCATCAGCTGGCTGCTGCGGTAGGATTTTTCCAGCGATTCCACCTTTAACTCGCTCAGAGAGCCTAAGATGGAGCGCAGATTGAGCAGCAGTTCGCGCTCTCCGCCCCGCCAGCCGAAGATGGATTGTTTTTCATCGCCCACCACTATCACCCCGCCGAAATCCTTGGTTCCTTCGCCGCTGGTGATCTCTTCGATGATCGGCTTGAGGATGGCGAACTGGATCAGCGAAGTATCCTGAAACTCGTCGATCAGGATGAAGCGGCTGCGGTGGGCCAGAAACTGGTAAAATTCCGTGGCCACGGCTTCCACCTGCATGTCGAACTGAGGCGGATCGGTGCTGAACAGCGCTTCCAGAGTGAACCAGGAGATATCGTCGTAGGTCATGTTCTTGTAGCGGTAGATCAGTTTGTCGTATTCCGCGAGGATGGCCGACCAGACGGACAGGATCTCCTCCTGCTCGGGCAAAAAGTGGGTGTGGAGCAGATAATCGGCCAGCGCGGCGGCGAGTTCGCTTTGCAGCCCGATCAGGTTCTGTTTGGCCTCCGCCAGTTCAGTTTTCTTGAATTTGTTTTCGTTCACGATCTTGCCTTCGGGGCAGTTCTGGAACAGCCTGAGGCATCCGTCCGGCCTGGCGCAGAGCCTTGCCACAGCTTCGCGCAAACCGGCATGATCAGACGGAAACAGGGGAAACAGTTTGCGGAAACCGGCTACGACGCATTCCTCCGGCGGCAGCTCCGGGCGGCTGATTTCCATGGTGGAGATCAGGAGTTCCAGGCTTTCCAGGATGGCGGCGTAGTGCCGGTCGCGGGCATCGGGATCGCCTGACCGGAAGAGATTCCAGAGAGTAGCCGCCGCCGGCGTTTGTTGCCCTCCTTTCGTTATCTGGAAATGCAGCCAGCGCTGCTCGATCAGCGATTTAAAGAAGTTCTGATACTCGTCCAGCGAGGGGCTGATCTTGCGGCTGAGCAGGCTGTCCAGCTTGGCCTTGAATTCAGGTTTCATCAGGTGTTGCAGCAGGAAGGGCAGCCGCTTTTCCACTGCCTTGGTGTCGATCTCGAAATTCTCGATGCTGCGCAGGGGACGCACGATATTGCGGAAAACGCTGTTGATGTAGGCGTCGATGGTCATCACCTGCAGCTGTTTGCGGTCGGAGGACAGGGCGCGCAGAGCCCGGTTGAGCAATTCCCGGTCCTGGTCTGACAGCTCCGGATCCGCTTGATCCGGCCAAAGGCTGGCCAGCAGGCCGCGCCGGTCATCGGCCTCCTCTTTCGAGGCGGGAACCTGTTTGCACAGCAACGCCAGATGGGCGTTTATCCTTTCCCGGATCTCCGCGGTGGCCTTTTTGGTGAAAGTGAGCACGAGGATGTTGTCGAGGCTGAAATCCTGGTTCTTGCCGTAAAAACCCAGGATGACGCGGATGTATTCCAGGGCCAGGCGATAGGTTTTGCCCGTGCCGGCGCTGGCGGTGATGATCTTGCTGGTAAACTGGTTCATGCCTCAACTCCTTTTTTCGCCTTGATAAGATCGGCACGGGTGATGCGGGCCAGTTTTTCGCGGTCCCCGGCTTTTTTGCCCAAAGCGAAACCGTGTTCCAGACAGTTGGTCAGCACGTCGCCCAGGCTCTCGCGCCAGTCCTGCCGGCGTTTGTCGGTGATCTTCCTGCCTCCGGCTTCACGTTTGAAGACCAGCCAGAACTGCGATCTCAGCTCTTTGGCCGACCAGGCCTCGTCCAACAGATAGTACAGCCATTCATAAAAGATCAGCTGCTCGTCGTCGCCGTTGCCGGTCTTGAAATCCACGATGTAATTGAATTCCGGGCATTCGACGCGCAGATCCGCCTTGCCGTGGATCCAGATGGAGCAGGCCCGGCCGGCATGGAGCACCTGGACCAGTTCGCGGCCCTCGCTTTCCTCCCTGGTCATGAATTCCTCTTCCGGGATCAGTTGGAAGGACAGGCCTTTCAGCCTGGGTTCCAGAAACTCGGTGTAAAACTCGCGAATGGACTCCACCAAATTGTCCGAGATGATGCTCACCAGGAACTCGTGATTGTAGTTTTGCGGGATCTTGTAAAGATACAGCTGATCCGGGTCGTTCAAGATCTTGCTCAGTTCAGCCGCCAGGCCTTCGGTATCCGTGAAAGCCTGTTCCAGCCTGGGCAGATCGGCGCCTGACCGGGCCAGAGGCAGCAGCACCGCCGAAAGAAAGGAGTGCATGATGCTGCCGAAGAGCCTGCGCGTGAGGGTTTCTTTGGGCCTCAGTTCCAACTCCGGCAGCTTGCGCAGATGCTCCAGATACCAAGAGAAGGGGTTTTTCTTGAACCAGGCCAAACCGTAATAGCCGCTGTGGATACGCGTGTCGGCCCCAAAATCCTTGGCCGGATCACAGGGCAGGTTGAAGAAGTCATCCGAAGAAGGATCCAGCCCGCAGACCGAGGGGTCACCCAGTCCGGGAAGCTGTGCTTCCGGCGCAGAAAGTGTTTGAAATCCAGCCAGATAGAGCTTGGAGACGCGCGGCGCCCACAGAAGTTTTTTTGGGCCCTGCCCATCCCTGGCGATCTCCGGCAAAGCGCCGTCGGCCATGGCCTGGGCGAGTTCGGTGACAAAACTGCCCGGCTCGATGTCCTTTTCCTGATCGCGGTAACTGAAGATCACACACCGCCTGCTGGTGAGTACGGTGCGCAGAAAGTAGTAGCGTTCGCGCTCGCGCAGATCGGGATAACTTTTAAGCCCCAGCCGGGCGCGCTGGGTTTCGTTGAGCAGCCAGACCGGATTCGGATTGGAAGGTATCTCGCCTTCGATGGCGTGAAAGAAATAAACGCTTTGATGCCGCAGATTCCGCAGGTCCAGCAGGTTGCTCACCTCCACGCGCGGATCTGCCCCCCAAGCCTGATGAAAGCTGAACTTGCCGCTGCCCAGGGATTCCAGGAACAGCTGCAGGATCGCCGCGGCCAGGCTGAGGCCCTCGCAGCCGAAGAGCGCTTCCCAGTCGGTCACAACAGCCAGGTTTTCCAGACTGGCGAAGTTGGACAGGCGCTCGTAACAGACTTCCAGGATGTCGCTGTGCAGCAGTTCATCTTCCCGGCAGAGGGCTTGGATCCGCAAACATTCCGGCAGGTCAACCAGCTTGATGAGGTCGTTTGGCCTGGCGATCCCGCCCAACTGAGCGAGCAGGGCGAAGTGTTTGGGCAGGATCAAGCTCAGCAGCGGAAATCCCTGCTTGCGGTACAGTTTGTTCAGCAGCTGCAAGTCCCGGTCCACGTAGAGGATATCCTTTTGCAGCATGTATTCCAGTTCCGCGAGCAGAGGTGCTTTGTCTGCAGCCGCCAGCCCGTGATAGCGCAGAAAACCCTCCTGCGCGCAGGCGTCCAGGATGAGCCGGAGCGGCAAAAAAGCCTCTTCCAGCGTGGCCCGCATTGCCTCCAGATGCTGCTGGAAAATACGCAACAGCTGATAGACGCTGCTGCCGACGATGCTTTCGGAACGGGTTCGGGAAAAGCGGGCCGGATCAAAGAGGTCGCGATAGTGGGCCTGGTTGAAATGGCTGTCCACGATCACCGCCTCGCCCTGTTCTTCAGTGGGCTGGGCATGGTTCGCGAGAAAAGCCAGCACCATCTGTTCGGCGTTTTCGCATTCCACGATCTCCAGCTCGCGGAGCTGGTAATCAGCCGCTTCCAGGCTGGCCAGGTCGATCCGGGGTGGGTCCAGATCCTGATTTTCGCCCTCAGGAGACTGAACCAGAGCCAGCACTTCGTTACCGGCTTGTTCCAAAGCCGCCAGCAGCGCTTTTTCCAGCCGGCTGTAGTAATATTGGTTCACAAAGATCACTCGTTTGCCGGAAAAGGGTACGCGGAGGTTGGCCGCGTTCCAAGTGAAGATCGGATCGCTGCAAGCCAGAGTTTCCAGTGTTGCCTGATAGCGGCCGCGGATCTCCAGGACCCTGCGCAGATAATCCTCCTGCCAGTTCAGCAGAGTCATCTGGGCACGGCCGGGAAGATCGTGCAGGATCTGGCTGTCTACACCTTCGTCGCAGAGTTCCTCAAAAAACTGGAAGAAGTGGCCGCCCCACTCCACGATGTCGAAATAGCCGTTGATGTGGAAATATTCCCTGTCTGCTTCCGAGAGTGACCGGTAGAGGGAGAGCAGGCGTTTGTCGTCACTGATGGCGGGCTGGTCGGGCAGGAGCAAAGCGTCTTTCAGCTCGTTCATGGCCAGAAACTCGCAATCTTCCAAATGCCAGTCCGCGAGCCAGCGCCTTCGCGCCCGCGTAGCTGAAACCTGGGTGGGAAAGACCAGAATGCTGGGGTCGCTGATCTGCCGTAAAGCTGCCGCAGTCAGGTCTTCACTGAAAGAGATGTTGATGAGGGCGCGCAAAGAAACCTCCCGTAACCCATTTTTTCCTTTCTCATGATCTGCGCGCATTCTGTCAAGCTGAAATCTTCCCCTTTTACATCTGTGCCGCTCTTGTTTCATCCACCGTCAGCTTATGCCCCGTCACGCACATCGCCAAGCCATAAACAGAATATAGGCAGAGCATGCCGGAACGTGAGCAGACTGAGAGACAAATAGTTGGCAAGACGCGACCGCGGCGGAGCGGGGGATTATGGCAAAAGTCTATTCAAGGGCGGATCATCTGGGCGGGAATCGTTGCACAGGTCGGCGTGACTGGCTTTGCGCTCACAGATGCAGGCCAGCAAACGGTTATGGTTCAGCTTCCCGACCGGATGGCCGGCGTCAGCCCCCGCTGATCAGGTGGTAGACGCTGACATCCGCTCCCGCAGGGACTTCCGTAGTATCCCAGTCGGCTTTTTTCACCAACTGGCCGTCGATCCTGATCACCAACATCCGGAAAGTGTAGTTCATCGCGGTTAGTACGTCGCGCACGGTCATGCCCTCATTCCAAGGGATCTGATGTCCGTTGACGGTGATGGTGGAGTTCATTCGTTTTCTGTTTCCAGGAGCAGTTCCAGGCAGAGGTTGGCCTGCATGTTGGCGACCAGCGCCACTCGCGCGGACACCGGACAGATACCGGGTTCGAGCTCGGAAACTCCGTCGCCGACAATGATCAACCGGCCCAGGCGTTCGGTGCGGATCAGTTCGTTTTTGCCCACCCCCGCGATGCCGGAGGCGGCTATGATGTAGCGCTGCGGATACAGACTCTGCCAGGTTTCGATGAGCATTTCTTTCTGATCGGCATCGTCCAGGGCTTCGAGGAGGATCTGGGCCGGGCCAAAAATGTCCTGAAGGTTCGCGGGGGTGATCTTTTGTGGGCAGGTGCAAACTTCCGTGTAAGGACTTATCCGGCTGAGATTGGCTTTCAAGGCCTCCACTTTGGGTTGGCCCACCTGATCGAGGAAATACTGCTGGCGTGTAAGGTTGGAGTAAGTCACCACATCGAAATCGGCGATGATGAGCCTGCCGATGCCGGCCCGGACAAGGCTGAGTGCTATGTTTGAGCCCAAACCACCCGCTCCGGCGATGCCCAGGGTGGCATTCCGCCAGATCTTCAGTTGCTCAGGTTTATGTCCCGCAAAGAGTTCGGTAAAAAGAGCGTCCACAGTTCATCTCCGAATGCGGATCCTGATATCGCCGCCGTTGTCGGTTCCCTTGAGGTTGCCCACGAAGCCCAGAATGATGTCACGCAGCAGGTTTTGCACAAAGGGGACGATTGTCAGGGGCTGGCCGCCGATCTCGAGGTCGAGCGCGTTCCGGCCATCCAAAACGCAGTCGGAGCGGCGGGCCCGGCCTTGAACTATATCTGCGGCGAGTTGCCAGCAGGATTTGCCGCAGGCGGAGCAGCACTCGGAAGCGCTCTGGGGCAGGATATCGAAAGCTTTGCTTACAGCAAGTTCCACCAGTTGCGGCGTTTGCTCCTCGAGGGAAAACACGGGCAGGCCTTTGTAATTGCTGGTTTGGGCTGAGATCCGGCCACAGAGGGCAAAAACGGTGGCGTCGATCAGTTCGTCCGCCTGAGCTGTGTCGTTGGCACAGACTATCTTTGGCACCGCGGCGTCTTTCATGCCTTCGATGATCAGCCACTCGGCGCTGAGCAAACTCAGCATACGCGGCAGATCCGGCGGCTGATCCAGGATGAGGGCGGCGTCGCGCAAGCCACGGGCAAAAACCTGTGAAGCGCCGGCCTGGGCATGCTTCCAGGAGTTTTTGCCGGCACTGTCAGCCCGGTAAGCCTCGGAGTGGATATCCTTGATGGAAGCCACCTGAAAACCTTTCTGCGCCAAAGCGCTGATGAGAGCTGTGGCCAGGGTGGTCTTACCGCTGTGATGGAAACCGATGATCCCGATCGCCTTCACACGCGCCTCAGGAGCAAAGTGCAGTGCGCCGCCATCCCAGCCGCTCCTCCGGAAACTCCCAAACCCTCTTCAGTGGTGGCTTTCACGCTCACGTTGTCCCGGCCGGTATGCAGATCCAGGGCCAGATTGGCCCGCATATCGTCGATGTAAGGACGGAGTTTCGGCCGCTCGGCGCAGACGGTGCAATCCAGATTGACCAGCGCCCAGCCGCGTTCGCGCACCATCGCGTAGACCCGACGCAGCAGGTCACGGCTGTCGGCGCCCGCGTAGGCGGGATCGGTATCGGGAAAATGAGCGCCGATGTCGCCGAGGGCCAGAGCCCCCAGCAGGGCGTCGATCACAGCGTGGATCAGGACGTCGGCGTCGGAATGGCCCAGCAGTCCCAGATGAAAGGGAACCTGAACCCCACCCAGGATGAGCTTGCGCCCTGGAGCCAGGGTGTGAACGTCGTAGCCGTAACCGATGCGGAACATGGTTCAGTCCACCGTTATCGATTTGGACACGTTTTTGGGCACGTCCGGATGCACCCCGTGGTCCGGAATGTTCAGCTTGTCCAGCTTTTTCATCTTGCGCAGGCTCATTTTAAGGGCCAGCATCTGCAAGGCGACCGTGGCTGAAAAGCAGGTCAGAAGTCCGTCTCCGGTCTTGGGCAGCATCACGTAGCCCCAGCCGTAGCGTCCTCCCTCGCGAGGATTGTCGCTGGCGTTTTTGAGCAGCCGCTCGTCCTCCTCGGCGATCACATAGGTGTTGGCGCCGCGGATCTTGTGGGTATTCATCTGCGAAATGGTGAGATTCACGTCCCGCGTTTCAGGCCCCGTAACGTAGATGAGGGGATAGTTGCGGTAGAGGGAATCGAAGAAATCGTGTTCGTCCACGGTGGCGTGGAAGAGTTTGTCCGCCGCCGGGGTCAGGTTGAAAGGCTGATTGCCGGTGAACATATAATTCACCAGGGCATTGTAAATGTCGCGGGTATCTTTGCGGCTGATGTTTTGCCCTTCGGCGCTGACGTCCAGGTTTTGGATCACGTTGCTGAAAGCGCGCATGAAACTGCGGAGGTGCTTGATGCCGTAAACTGTGTTCTTGCCGAGGATGGTGTTCGGGCCGTGCTTGAATTCCGATGCTTCGCGGCCCTCAGCGTGATTGAGCACCGTTTCGCGGATCTTGAGCGCGCCCTCCATCGCCACCCCGCTGATCTTGGTGGCCAAAATGTGCAGCGAAGGCTCCAAATAGATCTGGGCCGCGATGGAATCGATGATGTCGCAGGTGTTTTCCAAAGTTTCGCGGATCAGGGAGGGGATCTGCGGCAGGGTCTGTTCCCGTGCTTCCAGCTTGGCCAGTTGCTCCCGGCGCTGTTCCTCGTTTTCCGGGCCAGACAATTCCTGCAGCTTCATTTTGGCGGTGCGGATTGCCAGGTAGTAAAACAGGGTGATTTGGTTCATGAAGCTCTTGGTGGCGGGCACGGCGATTTCCGGTCCGCAGAGGATCTGGATGGCCAGATCGCCTTTTTCCACGCCCAGGGTGGAGTTCAAATTGTTAACCAAAACCACTTGGGAAATGTTCACGCTGCTGGCATCGAGGTCGTTGAAGATGTCGATCAGGTCTTTGGTCTCGCCGGATTGGGAGACGCCGATGATGAGGTCGTTATCCTTGATGCAGTGGGAAAACTCGCCGCGAAAGTCGCCCGGCAGGATGGGCATGATCTCCACCCCCGCGATCTCGTTAAAAAAGAGGGCGCCGATCTTGGTGGCGTGAAAACTGGTTCCGCAGGCGATGGAATAGGCGTTGCGGCTGTGGTTGATGGTGTTTTTTACCCGCTCCAAAAAGCCCTGCACACTGGCTTCAAATTCCTGCACGCTGTGGCTTTCGGAGACAGAGTCGAAGGCTTTGGCCAGGATCAGCCGGCGGATGTCATACTCCGGGCCAATGAGGTCGATGAAAATGTTTTTGTCGTTGGAGAAGAAGTATTTCTTTTCGAAATCTTCCTGCACGGCCACTTCGAAGATAGCGCGGTAAGATGCCTGGGCGGCTTCGAAGAAACTGGCGATCTCGCCAGACGCGAGCAGCGCGTCGAAAACCGCCGCCCGAGCCGCCAGGTCGTGGCAGTCCATGATCTCTTTCATTTTGGCTGCCAAAAGGTCATCCAGCTTTTCCTGCCGGATCAGTTCCAGCATGCGTTTGCCGGAGTTCGAACCGCCCTGGAACAGCTTCACCAGCTTGCCGGTGGATTCCACCTGGGCAAAGATCTCCTGCTCCATGAAAAACTCAAATTCCGGCTGCAGTTCAACGTCCTCGGCGCGCAGCCTGGAAAGCACCGGCTTGGTGTCGATCAGGTCCCCCGCCGCGAAGGTCTCATCGGAGGCGTTGACGCGTTTGAAGCGAAGTTTTTTCTGCGCGTATATCTGGTAGCCGGCGGAAGTGTATTCCACGAACTCGCCCTCACGCAGATTCACCAGCAGCTTGGTGTAGCGGAGCACCGCCGTGAGGTCGGAGGAAGCCAGCTTGAACGGCATGCCGTCGATCTCCCCCACTCCAAAATAGAGGCTGCTGCCGGCTTTGATCGCCCACATGGTCTGGGTTACGGGGTCCACCACCACCGCCGCGTAAGATCCCACGATCTTTTCGGCCGTGTTGATGATGGCCTGGCGCATGCAGGCTTTTCTGAGCTCAGCGTCCTCCGGATTGCCGGCTTTGTCCATTTCGAGATCGAACAAGTGTTCCACGCTGTGCACAAGCATCTCGCCGTCGTTGTCCGAAAGGACGGTGTGGCCTTCTTTGGTGAGCCAGATCTTGAGTTCGCGGGTGTTGGTGATATTGCCGTTGTGCGCGCCGTAGAGGTGGCGCTTGCATTTCACCTCGTGCGGCTGGGCGTTGGTCTTGTCCACATTGCCGAATGTGGCCCAGCGCACCTGTCCGCAAAACAGTTTGCCGCCCTGTTTCTCGATCCCGAGGGTCTTCACCAAGGTGCTGGGAGCGCCCACGTCCTTGAGCAGAACGATGTTTTCATCCTCTCCCTGGAAAGCCGCGCCGGTGGAATCGAAACCCCGGTATTCCAGGGCCCGCAGCAGGCGCGAGGCGTATTCGCCCAATTTAAGAGTGGTTTTGGGCATGGCCAGGCCCAGCACACCGCAACCCAATCCGGGCAGCGGCAAAGTGATCCTGATATTCCTGAAACAGCCCGCAAACTTGCGCAGGACAGTATTATAGAGCTGATAAAAGCATGGCATCATCGCATCCTTTAGATCAAATTGTTGTCGAGTATCTGCTGGGCAAAGAACAGATCCACCTCGTCGGTGATCTTCACATTCAGGTCCGAACAGAATTTATAGCGCACTTTGCCACCGTTGTGCTCCACCAGCGCGGAATCGTCGGTGCTCACATAGCCTTCCTGGTAGGCACGCTCGTAAGCGGCCAGGATCACCTTGTAGGCGAAAACCTGAGGCGTGAACACCTGTACCAGGTTGTGGCGGGGGACGGTTTGTTCGATATGATCGCCATGGATACTTTTGACGGTGTTTTTGAGCCGGGCCACGGGAATCACGGCCTTGTCCTTGTGCGCGATCTCCAGGAGTTCGCCGATCAGGTCCTCCGTGATGAAGGGCCGCACGGCGTCGTGGATCAGGACGAACTCGGTGCCGGGAGGGCAGTTTTGCAGGGCGCCGAACACGCTGTCCTGACGCTCGATGCCTCCGCTGATGACCAGCCAGGGCTTCACGGCGTCCTCAAAATATTCGCGGATCAGCTCTTCGCAGTAGATAAGTTCCTCTTCCGGGGCGGTTACAATGATATTGTCCACAAACTCGGAATTGAAAAACTTTTGCAGAGTATGAATGAGGATGGGGATGCCGCCCAGACGCAGCCACTGTTTGCGGACTTTTCCGCCCATGCGGCTGCCTGATCCGGCGGCGGTCACTATCGCGGTGGTCATTGTTTCCATGAGTAAAAAATTCCCCTGTGTTCGCGTTTTACGGTGATTTTTCGCTCCGCGTGCAACTGGCGCAGAAACTTGCTGATCTCGTTGATATGCAGGCCCAGAGTGGCGGATAGGTCCTCCGCCGTGGAGGGTCGGCGCTCGAGCGTGGCCGCGATGGCTGCTTCAATGTCTTCCGGCACAGGCAGATCGAGGTTTTGCCGCTGCGTTTTGGCGATGATCTCCACGGGCACGCTCAGCCGGCTGGTGAAGTAGTTCAGAACCTTGTTCAACACGATGTCCCCGGCCGCTTTCATCCAAACTTCCGTACCGGGGCGGTCCAGGGAATTGATCTGCACGAGGTCCGGCCGGATCTGTTCGATCGCCCCGCAGAGACAGGCCAGTTCTTCCTCGGAATCGTTGATCCCCGCGATGATAAAGACCTCCAGCCAGATCTGGCCCCGGTAATCATTCCGCAGTGCAATCAGGGCTTCCACCAGCCCCGAAGCCGTTAAAGCGGGATGGGGCTGGTTGATGATCCTGAAAGTCTGCTGCAGGCAGGCGTCGAGGGATGGGAGGATGAGGTCGCAGGGCAGGATCTCCTGCCGCAAGGTGGAGTTGTTCAGCAGGGTGCCGTTGGTGAGCAAAGCCAGTTTATAGCCTGGATATTCCCCTTTGATAAAGCGCACGATCTCGCCGATCCGGCTGTAGAGGGTGGGTTCCCCTGCCCCGGAAAAGGTGATGTAATCCAGCTTCGGCCGCTCCCGCAGGAAATCCGCCAGTTCGCTGGTGATCTCTTCCAGCGGAAAGAATTCCCTGCGCTCCAGCGTGAGGTGGTCAGTACCCTGAACCTCGCAATAAACGCAATTCAGGGTGCAATACTTGTAGGGCACCAGATCCACGCCGAGGGAATAGCCCAGCCGGCGGGAACGGACCGGACCGAACAGGTGTTTGTACCTCATTCAGAAGGTGGTGCCGAACTGGAGGTGCGGCTCCCAGGTCCCCTTGTCGAGGTTGTAGGCATAGTCGAACCCGATCAGGCCAAAGGGGCTCTGGATGCGGACACCGGCCCCCACGCCCTTTTTAAGCTTAAGGAAATTGAAGTCGCGCAGCTTGTTGTAGGCATCGCCGGCGTCGAAAAAGAGCAGGCCGATGATCTGGTCACTGCCGATGGGGTAGCCCAGTTCCGTGGAGAAGATTATCTCGCGGGTGCCGCCAGTGTCCATTTCGCCGTCGCCGTCTTCGTCAACCCCGATCCTGCGGTCCGCGTAGCCGCGAATACCGTCCACCCCTGTTCCGCCCAAATAGAATTTTTCGTCCGGCGGGGCGTCGGTGGAAGAGCCGTAGGGTGAGATGTAGCCAAAGCGCCACTTGGTGCGCAGGGTGAGTTCGGCCCACAGTTCCATATACCAGTTAACCTGTGCGATCTGCTTGAAGTAATTGAAGTTGCCGCCCAGAATACCGCCGGCCAGCTCCGAAAACAGCGTCATCTGCGTGCCGCGGGAGGGGAAATAGATGTTGTTGCGGGTGTCGCGGCTGATCGTGGCGCTCAGGGCGCTGGTGTAGCGCCAGCCCTGGGTGGCCAGTTCAACCAAATTGGCGTTGTAAACCGTGTCGATCAGCGCGGCATTGGTGATCTCATATTTCTTGGAATAGAGCGAATATCCCGCCACCAGCCGGGTGCGGTCGATCCAGGGCAGATACTGGCCCAGGCGCACGCTGGCGCCCCGGGTGCCGATCTTGTAGTAAAACGCGCTCCAATCCTTGGTGGTGTAGTAGAGCGAGGATCCCAGCAGCAGGTCGCTGTCCATCAGATTGGGGTTGGTAAAGCTGAACTGGAAATCCTGGGTCTTGCCGCCAAATTCCCAGACCAGGCTGCTCGACCAGTTGTTGCCCATGATGTTGTTCATGTTCAGCGAAAGCTGGCCCACAAAGCCGTCCTGGCTGTTGTAGCCCACACCGCCGTTGGCCGAGCCGGCGGATTTGTCCACCACGTCGATCTGGAGGTCGATGTCGCCGTTGGCGTTCACGGAAGTGTAATCCAGCCGGATGTCCGGCTCGAAGAAGCCGAGGTTATAGATGTTCTGCTGGCTGCGGATCACCTGGCTCTGGCGGAAATAATCTCCCGGCGCGATCTCCAGTTCCCGCAGCAGCACCTTGTCCTTGGTGCGTTCGTTGCCGGTGATGTGGATCTGGCGGATACGGGCGCGGGCGCCTTCCTTCACGCTCAGAACGATGGTCAGGGTGCTGTCCGCCCTCTGGATGTCCTGGGCTATCTCGGTGTAGATGAAACCCTCGTCGTAGTACAGCGAATAGACCTTGCCCAGTTGTTCGTCGAACTTGGTTTGGTCGAAGGGTTCGTCCACTTTCAGGGTAAAGGTTTCCTGGAGTTTCTCCGTGGTGAAGTGCTCGTTTCCGGTCACAGAGATCCCCGTGAAGGTGTATCTCTTGCCTTCATTGATGTTTATCACCAGTTCCTGGGTCTTCTCGCCGGTGGAGATAAGTTCGTGCGGCCCCACCACAACGTCGATGTAGCCGTTTTTTTTGTAATAATCGGCCAGTTTGATCAGGTCCTGGTCAAACTTATCCTGCTCAAAACGCCCGGAACGGAAGATGTTCGCGGGTTTGGTCTTCATTCTTTTTTGCAGGGTGGCGTCGTCAAAAGTCTCATTGCCCACGAAGGTCACGGCGCTGACGGCCATGCGGCCGCCTTCCGCCACGTTCACTTTCACCCGCACCTTGCCTTCCGCGTCCAGGTCTTCGGTCAGCGTCACCTGGACATTGTTGAAGCCCTTGCTGTTATATTCCGCGGTGAGTTTGCTCACCAACTCGTGTTTCTGATAATCGCTCCAGAACGAACCCGCGCGTACCGTGAGCAGTTCGTCCAAGCGGTCCTTTTTCACAGCTTTCATCCCTTCATACTCGATGAACGCCAGCACTGGGTTCTCCACCACTTCCACGATCAGGTTCACGCCTGTCCGGTACGGCTCCGCGGATATCCTGATATCGGAAAACATCCGCATCTTGTAAAGCTGACGGATGGAACGGGCCACTTCCTCCGGATCGAGCAGATCGCCCGTCCGCAGAGTAATAGCCGTGGTCACCATCTGCGGCGAAACAGCTTTGTTTCCGCGCACGATGATCTCGTAGATCGTTTCACCTGCAGCGAACAGGCTGCCCATGCTTATCAACAGCATCAGGCAGGGCAACAAGCACCTCTTGAAAATGTGCATTTCTCCTCCCTTGAGAGTTGACGCCTATTTCTGGCAAGGCCGCTTTTTAGTAAAGAGTTTTTTTTGCCGCCTGTCTTCTCGCGGCTTCTTCCGCCTGTCATTGACAGAAATTATCGGTTGTGGAAACTTTATTGCTTCACTTCGGGACAATGCCCAAAAACACTTTGGGGAGGAGATCAGACATGAGACACCGACCGATTTTGTTGGCCACTTTGGCCCTGGCCCTGGCCGTCTGCGCCTGGGCGGAACCCGCCGCCGCACGCAAACCCTGGGGTCCCGGCCCCAGCCGGGCTTACGAGTCCCGCGCCGATTCCCTCACCGGTTTCGACGTGCAGGCCTACGACCTCACTCTGAACATCAACCAGGCCGCCCAGCAGATCAGCGGAAACGTGCTCGCCACCGTGTTCGCGGAGCAAAACCTGTCTTCCATCCCCTACAACCTTGTGGGGCTGAACGTAAGCTCTGTTTTGGTGAATGGCTCCCCCGCCGCCTACACCCACACCAACGGGATCATCAACATCAGCCTGAACATCCCCGCCGGCCAGACTTTCAGCACCCAGGTCTTCTATTCAGGCACGCCCCAGCTTTCTCCCGACGTCTACCACATCGGCATGATCTTTAACGCGAACACCGTGTTCACCATCTCCGATCCAGACGCCGCCCGCTATTGGTGGCCCTGTTACGACCACCCCTGGGACAAGGCCATCGTCCATCTGCGCATAACCCTGCGCAGCGACTGGAAAGTGGCCGCCAACGGCATCCGCGAATCCATCGTGGACAACGGCGATGGCACCTCCACCACTTTCTGGACCGGATCCCATCCCATGACCACATATCTGGCCTGTATCACCTGCGGGCCCTATGTGGAGATAAACCAAAACGCCGGAGGCCTGCCCATCCAGAATTTCGTGCTGCAGAACCAGTACAACAACGCCCTGGTAGATTTCGCCAACCTGCCGGCCATGATCGACTGCTTTTCCCAGATCTTCGGCCCCTATCCCTTTGAAAAATATGGCAACACGGTGGTGAGCATGAGCACCTACGGCGCCATGGAACACCAAACCATGACCACCCTGGGTAATTACATCATCACCGGCACCGGCGCCTACGAACTCACCATCGCCCACGAACTGGCTCATCAGTGGTACGGAAACGCCGTCTCCTTCCTCACTTTCGCCGATGTCTGGCTCTCCGAGGGATTTGCCACCTACTCCGAGCAACTGTGGACGGACAAAACCGAAGGCTGGCAGGCCGCCTGCGACTATGTGGGTTCCAACTTCCACCAGTATTACCTGAACTGGGAGGGCACAGACCCCCAAACCATCTACAACCCTGCCTACAACAACTATTTTGCCCCGCCCTCCTACGAAAAGGCCGCCTCCGTGCTGCACATGCTGCGCCTGAAGATCGGCAACGCCGCCTTCTTCCAGTTGCTGCAAAACTGGTTCGCCACCCATGAGCACGGAAACGTGGTCACCGCTGAATTCCAGGCCATGGCGCAGAACATCAGCGGACAGGACCTGGGCCAGTTTTTCAGCCAGTGGATCTACAGCGCCGGGGTCCCCGCCCTCGAGTACAGCGTTTGGAACAACGCCGATGCAGATTCTCCGCTCAAGATCATCGCCAAAACCGTCTCCAATACCGCCACCACTTTCCACGTGGAGGTGCCTTTCCGCTTCGTCAGCGGCGCCCAGACCGACTCTCTGCTGGTGCTGGCCAATCCCACCGGATACATCAATTCCTTTGATCCCGCCCTCACTCCGGAAACCGTGCTCACTCCCAATTACCACAACTGGACGCTGCTGCGCGGCAGCACGGAACTGAAGCCGGTCCTGGCGGAATGCCTGCCCTCGAACTCCTCTGTGCTGGTGGCCTGGGACAGCTTTTTGAACAACATCAGCCTGGGCTACAACGTTTACCGCCGGACCTTGAACGGCCCGGGAGACTGGCTGCTCCTCAATCCGGAACCGATAAACGACCTCAGCTACAGCGACCTCAGCGCTCAAAACGGCGTCAGCTACCAATACGCCGTCGCGGCGGTGGATCCGGGCGGTTGGGTCAGCCAAATGTCCGCGCCGCTTGCCGCCACCCCGGTGCCCTTCAGCTTTGCCGAGAACCTCCTGGTGGTGGATGAAACCCGCGACGGCAACGGCGCCAACATCAATCCCAACGACCAGATGGTGGATACTTTTTACAACCTGGTCCTGTACCCCATCGCCCACAGCGACTGGGATGTGGCCACTCAGGGCCTGCCTTCGCTGGACGTGCTGGGTCAATACAAACTGCTGCTCTGGCACGCGGACGACTTTTCCCAGAATCAGCTCATCGACCATCTGAACACCCTCGGCGGCTATCTGCTCGGCGGCGGCAAAGTGCTCCTCTCCGGCTGGAAAACCTCATCCGTGCTGTCCGATAACTTTCTGAACCGCTTTGGCGGCAACATCAGCCTCGTTTATGACAATTCCCCCAGCCTGATCAGCGCTCAATCCGTTGATTACGCTGAACTTACGATCGATCCGGACAAACTGATCCCAGCCTGGAACGGCATGTTGCCCTACGTTTATACCTTCAGCGGAGTGGCGGAACCGCTCTACACCGCGAACATGCTTCCCACCGCGCAGGGCAACGGGTCCTGCGTCGCGCTGCGCCGGGATGATCCCGCCACCGGCTCGGTGTTCATCCTCTTCGGTTTTCCCCTCTATTTCGCGCAGTTCCCCGGGGTGAGCGCTTTCCTCCAAGAGATCATTCCTGAACTTATCGACCTTACAGCCCTCGACGATCCCGCCACTCCGCATCTGGCGGCCTCGCTGGAGATCTGGCCCAATCCCTTCCGCGCCTCTGCTTCTTTGCGGATCTCGCTGCCGACCAAAGGCCCGCTTAAGCTAACTGTTTTCAACCTCCGCGGTCAGGCTGTCCGCCGGATCTTTGCCGGGGAAAAAGAACCTGGTCTCCACAGCTTCGCCTTCGACGGTCGCGATGCCGGCGGCACCCCGCTCGCCGACGGTATCTATTTACTCAAGCTGGAACTCGCAGGCCAGACCCTGGTGAGGAAGATCAGCCTGATAAAATAGTGCCAGCCTGTCCGAAAGTTAGACATAAACAAAGCTGAAAGGTTATCGTGCTGCAGGTCTCGAAAGCTTGTTGGACAGGATTTCTGCTGTTCTGTCTGCTGTCCCAGACCTCTCCCAGTAAGCGTTTTACTTCACACCACTTACCGCGATCCGCTCTGTGAGATGTTCCTGGCGAATCCCGCCAGACCCGCCCAAAGCCCTTTCCCATCCGCCTCTTATACCATTTCCATCTTGATGCATCATATATAAGAACATGAGCATAGTTTCATTAATATCTCGTTAGTAAGTGTACCGAAGAATGCCACGATAACTTTTGGCTCAAGTTCAATTATGGTGGGTAGAAAAAACTTGAGAGGAACACGGCAG
>CAZVXH010000034.1:0-24496 GCA_964631015.1 uncultured Candidatus Cloacimonadota bacterium
GATCGAACCGCTACAGATGAAAATAAGGCTGGTTTAAAAAATGGGGGAATGCCAAGTAAATATTGGTTGACAGATATCAGGGGAGGGATAAAGTAAATCGCAAGCGTGTGGCGCTCCGGGATATTTCTTCCCGGGGTGCCAGGGCTGGCAGGGAGCAGCGGTTGACTGCCGGTCTCCAGCCCCGGTCATGCCACGTAGAGGAGACGGATCATGCGCAAGATCATACCCGCTGTTTTGGCCGGCCTCTTTTTAGCCGGTTTTCTGAGGGCTCAGATCGCCCAGCAGCCCGCTGGCTCGGGCACGGTGGCCTCGCCCTATCGCATCGCCAATCTCAACAACCTCTACTGGATCGCGGAAGACCCTGCCCACTGGAGTTTTATCTACCGGCAAACGCAAGACATCGACGCCGCCGAGACTTCCACCTGGTTCAACGGGCTGGGCTGGACCCCCATCGGATACGGCGTAACGCCTTTTACAGGAAACTATTATGGAAACCAACACACGATCTCCAATCTGCACATTAACAGATCGGGTGAATCCGGTCTGTTTGGCAACCTCCTGAACGCCGCCATCTCCGATCTGGAGATCCAGAATGGACTGAACATCGCCACAGCCGGCAACGCGGCGCTGCTGGCCTACAGCGCCCGGGAAAGCTACATCGGCAACTGCCACGTAAGCGGAACTGTCACCGGTTCCGGACATATCCAAGGCGGCCTGATCGGATTGGCCAACTCAGGCACCACCATTTACAATTGCAGTTCCACCGCCACTGTTATCAGTACGGCGCAGATCCAGCCTGGCTATAATGCTGCCTCCCACAGCATGGGCGGCATGGTTGGCATCCTGGAAGGCGGAGCAGTCCTCGACTGGTGTTATGCCCACTGTCAGGTCAACGGTAATGGGTCCGCGAACGTAGGAGGCCTGGTGGGGATGCTGGCGGGAACGGTCAGCAATTGCCTCAGCGCCGGTTCCCTGACTGGTAACGGGTACTTTTTGGGAGCTCTGGTGGGTGGGTGTAACTATCGGGAGTACACTATCACCAATAGCTACTACGACCTCGATGACTACACGATAAACAATGAACATCAGATAACCATGGGCGCGTTGCCGGGGACTCTTTTCAGCCAATGGCTGTCCTCAAACAGGAGTTTGAACATAGACGACTTTCTCACGCTGGAGAACGGCCGCCACCTGATCCAAAATGAAGAGGACATCGTCCCGCTCATGGCTTTCGGCCAGAATGGCGGCTACCATTACAGACTGACCGCCGATCTCGATCTCAGCGGCTTGCCCGGCTTGTTCATTCCCCTGCTGAAGGGTGATTTTGACGGCGGCGGGCACAGCATCGCGAATCTGAATGTCGTCTCCAGCGCCAGGAACGGCGTGGGCTTCTTTGGCATCGTGCACGACGCCGTGGTGCGCGACCTGCAGATAAGCAATTGTAACATCTCCGGCGGCATGCAGACCGGCGCCCTGGCCGGGAGAATAACGTACCATACGGAAATCCGAAACTGCCAGACCAGCGGAACGATACAGGGCGGCAACATGCTGATCGTTGATTCCGCGGTGGGTGGTCTGATCGGATACGCGCAACACGCTGTGGTGGATTCCTGCCAGAGCTCCGTGACCATTTCCATTCCGGGTAACACCATTTACAAGGCCGGCGGTTTGATCGGCAGGGCGGAATACAGTGATATCTTGGGCAGCCACACTCAGGGAACGATCGTCAACCTGGGCAGCCACGTGGGAGGCACTTCACCCGCGACAGGAGGTTTGGCGGGAGAGGTGGACGAAACGGAAATTGTGGCTTGCCACGCCCAGGCTGATGTTTCCGGAGTGAGTTGGGTGGGAGGCTTGGTGGGCCAGAACAACAGCCTGATCACCCGCTGCCACAGTTCTGGCACGGTTCAGGGCAGCACAGGCGTTGGCGGCCTGGTGGGCATGAATTATGAAGACGGCGAGATCTCCCGGTGCTGCAGCAGCGCTACAGTCTCCGGCTCCACCCAAGTGGGAGGCCTGGTGGGGGTAACATCCGGAGCGATAGAAAACAGCTACGCCCGCGGAGCGGTGAGCGGAACGGACATAGTGGGCGGTCTGGTGGGCGAACTTTTGGCAGGTTACTACGTTTGGGGCTCGGTTGACAAAAGCTACAGCACGGGATTGGTGAGCGGCAGCGGCGCCCAGATTGGGGGCCTGGTGGGTACTACCTGGGGCTCCAGCTACGGCGGCCGCAGCTATTGGGACATCCAGACCTCCGGACAGTCCACCAGCATTGTGGGGACAAGCAGAACCACCGACCAGATGACCTTTCCCCACTCCGGGGACACCTACCTGGACTGGAATTTTGACAGCGTGTGGGCCCCCGACTACCAGCACCAGCGCAATGACGGCTATCCCTATCTGCGAGACACTATCCCCGGTTCACCCGAAGATGACCCCGCCGCTGTCCCTCTGGCCTTGGAACTCAGCATCAGCCCCAATCCCTTCTTTGGCAATGCCACCCTTAGCTTCAGCCTGCCCAAACCCGGCAACTGCAGTCTGGAAATATTCAATCTGCGTGGCCAGAAACTGCGTTCCTTCCAGTTTTCGGGGATCAGGGAGGGCGAGTACAGCGTTATCTGGGATGGGCACGATGAAACCGGACGCAAAGTCGCGGCCAACATCTATCTTATCCGCGTGCGCTCAGGCCGGGAAAGCAAACTGGCCAAGGCGATACTGCTAAGATAAAACTGGCTGGAACGGACTCCGGAAACGGATCCACCAGGAATGATTTTTTTCGCTATTCGTATCTGAGGGCGTCGATGAGGTTCAGGTTCGCGGCTTTGCGGGCGGGATACCAGCCGAAGAAAACTCCGATCACGCAGGAAAAGCCAACTGAGAGGAAGATCGACCAGGTGGTAACCACAATGCTCCAACCCATGGTTTTACCCAAAACCACCGCCAGCCCCCAGCCCAGGGCGATGCCGATCAGGCCGCCCAGAATGCTGATGGTGACAGCTTCGATGATGAACTGGAGCAGTACGTCGCGTTTCCCGGCGCCCACGGCCATGCGGATGCCGATCTCTTTAACGCGCTCGGTAACGGAGACCAGCATGATGTTCATGATGCCGATCCCGCCCACGAGCAGCGAGATTCCGGCGATGCTGGCCAGGAGGATGGTCATGGTATTCGAAACGGTGCTGGCGGCTTCGGCGACGTCGGTTTGCGAACTCACCATGAAATCGGCGGCGCTGGTGCCGCTGTGCCTGCCCTGCAAAAGGTTCGAGATATCTTCCTGCACCACGGGGATGCGGTCTTTGGATTCGGCGGATACCAAAATGGTGAGGAAGCGCCAGCGGTGCCCCACCAGGCGGGTGGAAGTGGTGGTAAATGGCGCGAGGACGATGTCGTCCTGATCGTTGCCCATGGTACTCTGGCCCTTGGATTTAAGGACACCTTTCACAGTGAAGGGGATGTTGCGGATGCGCATGATCTTGCCCACGGGGTCTTCGCCTACGAACAGGTTGTCCGCCACGGTCTTGCCCAGTACGCAGACCTTGGCTCCGTTTTCCACCTCGGAGGGGTAGAAATAGTCGCCGGATGCCGTCTGCATGTCGCGGATCAGGAAATAATCCACATCCACACCCATGATACGCCCGCGCCAGTTGTTGCTGCCGTATTTGAGCTGGCCCCAAGTGTTGTAGACCGGTGAGGCGTAGAGCACGCCGTCCACCTGGTTCCGGATGGCATCAACGTCGTCCTCTTCGAGGGTGTTGCCGGAGCCGGCGGCCTGGCGGGCCGTGCTTTGGGTATTGGTGAAATTGGACATCACGGAGATCACGTTCGTGCCCATGGTGCTGATCTGGTCGTCCACCACCTTCTTGGCGCCCTGGCCGATGGCGATCATGGTGATCACGGCGGCCACACCGATGATGATGCCCAGCATGGTTAGAAAGGTGCGGGTCTTGTTGCGGGTGAGGGATTTAAGGGCGATGCGCAGGATTCCGAACACAGACATCAGGCCACCTCCTCCGAGTCATCCAGGCGCGGCAGTTTCTTCAGATCTTCCGAAGCGTTGCGGGGCGTGGGATTGGGCACATCGGAGATGATGCGGCCATCACGAAAAGTGATGACCCGGGTGGCGTATTGGGAGATGTCGAACTCGTGGGTGACCAGGATCACGGTCTTGCCCTCCGCGTGCAGCTTCTGAAAAAACTCCATCACCTCCACGCTGGTGCGGGTGTCCAGGTTGCCCGTGGGTTCGTCCGCGAGCAGGAAGACGGGGTCGTTGACGATGGCGCGGGCGATGGCCACGCGCTGCTGCTGGCCGCCGGAAAGCTGGTTCGGGAAATGGCGGGCGCGGGAACTCAGGCCCACGGTTTCCAGGGCTTTGAGGGCGCGGGCGTGGCGGTCTTTGGCGTGGAGTTTTTTGGAATAGAGCAGGGGTAATTCCACGTTTTCCAGCGCTGTGGTGCGGGGCAGGAGGTAAAAACTTTGGAACACGTAGCCGATCTTGTGGTTGCGCACCTGGGTGATCTCGGCGTCGTCCATGGCGTGAACGTCGATCCCGTCGAGGGTGTAGGTTCCGGAGCTGGGTTTGTCCAGGCAGCCGACGAGATTCATGAAAGTGGTCTTGCCGGAGCCGCTGGCGCCCATGATGGCGATGAATTCCCCGGTTTGGACGTCCAGATCGATCCCGCGCAGGGCGTGAACCTGGATCTCGCCCATGGTGTAGGTTTTGGTGATCCCGCGCGCGCTGAGCAGGGTTCTTTCCGTCATGCTCAGAACCTTGGCCCCATGCCGGGGCCACCTTGCTGGAGGGCGCTGTTGCCCCTGGCCTGGGCGGGGTCTTTGTAGATGACGCCGGTGATGATCTTCGTTTCCGGATCGAGAGGGCTTAGCATCTCCACGAACGCGCCGTCGGAAACGCCGGTGCGGACCATGATCAGTTCCGGAACCTGGTCTTTGAGCACCCAGATCAGGGCTGAGCCGCCGGAACGGCCGTTACCGCCGTGACGGGGCATTCCGCCGGGCATCCCGCCGGGCATTCCGCCAGGCATTCCGCCAGGCATGCCGCCGGAGGGTCTGCGTGCTGGGGATCCAGGGGATGCTTTGGCGCTGTCGGAGCGTGGCGCGCCACCGGCAGCGGGTTTTCCGCCCGGAGCGGCAGCCATCGCTTTATCCATCGCGGCTTTGCGGGCGTTGGAGATCAGGTCCTCCTCCCACTTGAGGCCAAAAAGTTCCCACACTTCCTTGCTCGGAGTGAAGCGGGTGGCGGTTTCGGGGATGCGAGACACGTTTTCCTTGGACTGGGTGATGATGGAAACGTTGGTAGTCATACCCGGGAGCAGCTTGTGGTCTGGATTGGCGGCGTCGATGATCACGCTGTAGCTGACAACGTTCTGTTCGGTTTCGGATTTTAGCCGGATCTGCTGCACGGAGCCGCTGAACATCTGGCCGGCGTAGGCGTCCACAGTGAATTCCACCGGCAGGCCGACCGTGATCTTGCCGATATCGGCCTCGTCCACACTGGCCGTGATCTCCATCTGATCGAGGTTGTTGGCGATGGTGAACAGGGTGGGCGAGTTCATGCTGGCGGCTACGGTCTGGCCTTCGGAGACCTCGCGGGAAACGATCACGCCGTCGATGGGCGAGGTGATGGTGGCGTTGCTGAGGTTCTTCTGGGCGGTTTGCAGCCGCAGGAGGGCGGTGGCGAGGCTCAGTTCGGCTTGGTCGAGGCTGTATTTATCTTTCTGGACTTCATAAGCGGAAACCATGTCACGGCCGGCGAGAGCCTTGCTGTTGTTGTATTCCATCCTCGCTTCGTCGCGGGAACCGCGGGCCTTGTTCACCTCGGTCTGGGCGGATTCCACGCTGGTGGCCAGGATCTCGGTGTCCAGCCGGGCCAGCACTTCGCCTTTTCTCACGGTGTCGTTGAAATCTTTGTAAAGCGTTTTTATGGTGCCGGAAACCTCGGTGCCCACTTCCACCAAAACGGTGGGATTGAGCGAACCGGTGGCGGTGACCACCTCGCGGATGGTGCCGTTGGAGGGGCTGTCGGTCTTCCATTCGGGGCGGTTGCTGTTTTTGCGCAGCTGGATGAAGACGATCACTGCGGCGGTCAGCAGCAGCGCGATCAGGATGTATTTGAAGTATTTTTTCATTTTCATGCTCAAACCTTTGTCACCACTTGCCCTGGATCTTTTGGGAAAGCAGGTTGTTGATGGCTTCCTGGCGGGCCAGGATCTGATAGCGATTGTTGTTGTAGGCGATCTCGGAATTGATGTATTCCACGCGGGTCTTGTCCAGTTCCAGCAGCTCGATCAGGCCCAGGCGGAAACGCTCTTCGGCCACACGGATCTGGTTTTCGCTCTGGGCGAGTTTTTCGGAGTAGAGTTCGTCCAAGCGCAGCAGATAGGCCAGTTCCTGGGTGAGAGTGGCATACTGGAGCTCGATGTCCTCGATCTGCTGCTGTAGCTCCAACTCGGCCAGGCGCTGGGCCAGATCCCCGCGTTTGCCTGTCTGACCTTGTTTAAACTGGTTCCAGAGCGAGTAGCTAAAGTTCAGGCCAAGGGTGTGGTTGGTGCCGTAGGTGTCAAAGTCGAAGTTGTCGCCGCCAACGCTGCGGCTGAAGTTGTAGGCCAGGCTCACGCGGGGAAAATAGTTCAGAAAGCTCTGGGTGAGGCCCAGTTCGCCGCGTTTGAGATCTGCCTTGAGCAGTTTCACCTGATTGCTCTGTTCCGGGCTGGTCTGCGGCAGGCTGTAGTTCTTGTCCGGCGTAAGCTCAACCAGTTCATAGCCAGCGTCATCCAGCCGCACCAAGCTGAAGAGCTGGGCCCGCTTGGTAGCGATTGAGTTTTCCAGCTGCATAATGGAGATGCGGGCGTTCATCACGGCGATTTCGCTTTCCTTCACGTCAAAGCTGGTGTTCTTGCCCAGTTGGTTGAGCACTTGGGCCTGTTCCCAAACGCGGTTCTGGATCTCCAGGTTCTTGCGCAGCGAGGCCAACTGGCGTTGAGTGCTCAGCACATCCAGATAGGCGGTGAAAACGCTGTAGGCATAGGCGCTGGCGCTGGATTGGCGAGAGAGTTCGGCTTTCTCAACTTCCAGTTTGGCATACTTGTAGTTGAACCAGGCATCGTCATTGAGGCTGATGGTTTTGCTGATGGAGAAACCGGCCTGGCTGCTCAGATCGGCGGCGGCGGGTGTGGTGGGATGGTAAAAATCGTTGCTGATCCCAAAGTTCACGCCCGCCTCGGGCAGCAGGTTCCAGGTGGCGCTGCTGAGGCTGGAGCGGCTGGATTGGTAAGCGATGTCGCTGCGCAGCATGCCATAGCTGTTCACGAGGCCATGCTCGACAAGGTCGTCCAGAGTATACTGCTGCGCCAGTAAGGCCAGCGGCAGCATCAGCAGGAGGGTCAAAAAACTCTTCATAATCTTCTTTTATCCTTCAAAACAGATGTCTGGTGGCATCAGGCAGGATGGCCTACTCTAAGCATTACCGGTCTTTATGGCCTTTCCTGCGAAATTTACATCTGGTGAAACTATCTTTGGGATGCACTTTTTTTGAAAGCCGCGATACCGACAAGGAAAATTCTTGCCGGGAAAGCTGTTCTTTTTTTTCTGGTATCCAAAGACAAAAATCAAGCCAAGGAGAAATCATGCCCTACAATCTTAGAAACCGCCATTTTCTGACCCTGATGGACTTTTCGCCGCAGGAGATCGGATTCCTTCTGGACCTCTCGCTGAGCCTGAAGAAAGCTAAGTACGCGGGAACCGAGCAGCAGCGCCTGAAAGGCAAAAACATCGCCCTGATCTTCGAAAAAGACAGCACCCGCACCCGCTGCGCCTTTGAAGTGGCCGCCCTCGACCAGGGCGCGCACGTAACCTATCTGGGCCCCACCGGCAGCCAGATGGGGAAAAAGGAATCCATCGCCGACACCGCCCGGGTACTGGGCCGCATGTACGACGGCATCGAATACCGCGGCTACGGCCAGGAGATCGTGGAAGAACTGGCCCGATACGCCGGCGTGCCGGTCTGGAACGGCCTCACCAATGAAGACCATCCCACCCAGGTGCTTGCCGATTTCCTCACCGCCATGGAACACCTAAACAAGCCGCTGAACGAAATGGTCTTCGTCTATTCCGGCGACGGACGCAACAACGTGGCCAACGCCCTGATGATCGGCGCCGCCAAAACCGGGATGGATTTCCGTATCACAACTCCCAAATCCCTATTCCCGGAAGCCTCTCTGCTCAAGAAATGCAAGGACGTGGCTAAAACCACCGGCGCCACCATCACCATCACCGACGACATCGCCAAAGGTGTGAAGAACGCCGACGTGATCTACACCGACGTCTGGGTCTCCATGGGCGAGCCGGACAGCGTTTGGGCCGAGCGCATCAAACTGCTCAAACCCTATCAGGTTAACGCCGCGATGATGAAAAAAACCGGCAAGTCCACCACCCTCTTCATGCACTGCCTGCCAGCTTTTCACGACCTCAAGACCACTGTGGGCCGGCAGATCAATGAAAAATTCAAACTCAGCGCCATGGAGGTTACCGACGAAGTGTTCGAATCCCCGAACTCCGTGGTCTTCGACGAGGCGGAAAACCGCATGCACACGATCAAGGCCGTGATGGTTGCCACCCTCGGCAGCTGAGCGCTCTTGTCCCTATACGATAAAGCCGGCGGATCGCTCTGCCGGCTTTTCATAATTATGGGTTGGGAGGCCTATTTGATCCGGGCGATCCGGCGCTGCACGGAAGTCCCCTCCTGGCTGGCGCGGATGATATAGATGCCGCTGGAAGCCGCGTTGCCGGCTTCATCCAGGCCATCCCAGCGCTGCACCACGGATTTGGGGCTGTTGCCGGCAAAGAGGGTTTTCACCAGCTGGCCGCGGAGGTTGAAAACCTCCACCCGCACTGGCTGGGCGTTGTTTTTGAGCTCCAGCCGGAAGCTGGTTTCACCCTTGAAGGGGTTGGGATAATTCGGAGTCAGGGAAATCCCCGCGCCGGGTGCCAATCCGGGGTCGTCGGCCCCGCTGATGGTTTCGCCGAAATACTGGGTCAGAACATAGTCCACGAGGTCCTGGGCATCCTCCGGATAGACGTTGTAGAGCGGGAAACTCACCACGCAGACCTTGCCGCTCTGGTTCAGGTTCAAAACCCCCACCGGCAGGCCGTTCATCGCGCCCTGGGCCGTGTCCGAAGCGTAATCCGAACCGTAATTGTAGACGGTGGCGCAATCCGGACTGGGGCCGATGCTTTCCACGCGCAGGATGTGTCCGTTCAGGCTGACGCTGGTTTTGGCCGGATCCACGCTCACGGCTGGAAACTGGTCGTGCACCGGAACGGCGAAGCGGAAGCGGGCTGTGTTGCCGGCGTAATCGGCTTGCGCGATCCCGATCACGTCGTAGATGAAGGAATCGCTGTTGAAATTGCCCGGATAGTTGGAATTGAGCTCGAAAGCCAGTGAGGGAAAGTACACGCTGAAGAACACGTTGCCGCCGGCCTGGATGTACTGCTGCAGGGCCGCGCGCGCGAAGTAAGGATAGTCCATGCTGGCCTGGTCGTTGCCGTGCCAGATGATCGAGGAAAAAACGCCGATGTCGGCCAGGCGTAGATCCTCATTCAAGGCGATCAGATCGAGTTCCGTGGCCTGGAAACTCGAGCTGGCCTGGGCATAAAAGTCGTCCGCCTGCTGGTCGGTGGGCTGGAAGGGATTGCTGCCGCTCATGTTTTCCGTCTCGTCCACGATCAGGATGCCCTGGTCCAGCGTCACGGGGCGGCTTTTCACCACCTGCGCGTAAGAGCTGGCGTTGCCGCCATTGTCCACCGCGCGGAGGCTGTAATAATAGTAGGCAATTGACCCCACCACATCGGTATCCAGATATTCGCTGGCGGTAAGCAGGCCGCCGATCTGCGTTCCCAGCTCACCCTGGATCTGCGAGCGGTAAAGCTGGTAGCCGGCCAGGTCGTGTTCGTGGTTGTCGGCCCAATCCAGCGCGATGCTTTGATACTGGGGCTGATCAGAAAAATTTTGCGGCTCCAGCGGTACGGAGAGCGGCACCGCGGAGGTGTAAACCAGATAGCTTTCGTTGCCGAAGCTGTCCACGGACCCCACCGCGAAATGGTAGAGCTGGCCCTGGGTGAGGCCAGGCACGGAAAGATAGTTGCCGGAAGTGCTGAGCGGCGTGCCCCAGTTTCCGAACACCGTGCTGTAATAGACGTTGTAAGAACTAATCAGCGGATCGTCCAGATCCTCCCAACTCAGCAGAATGGTGCTCCCGTCGCCCCAATCCTGGGCCGTGAGCCCCACCGGGGCGGAAGGCATATCCGCGAAGGAAGCCGCGCAGGCCACGGAGGCTTTGATCACTTCCGCGCAGTAAGCGGGATTGAGGTTGATCACCAAGTCCTGGTCGGAATGGTAGACGGGCGAAAAGTCGTCTTCGAAAAAGTAGATCACGTGATAGCCGCTTTGCCAGAAGGGATGACTGTCGCTGCTGCCGCTGTTCATGCTGCCGTAATAGGCGTCCAGGTCCGTGTACTGTTCCGTGATCTGGGCCGCGTAGGCGCTGTGGTCCAGCGAGCCGTCGTAAGGCATCAGGCGCACCTGCCAGGGCTGGGGGCCGGTTTGGTTGGCGATCATGTCGTGATTGATCATCAGGCGGATGTTCTCGCCGGCCAGGTAGGCCGTCTGGGCGTGGTGTTTGGCGCCCCAGAGGCCAAATTCCTCCGCGGCGAAGGTCACAAAACGGATCGAGGTACGGGGCTGGTAGCCGCTGGTCATCATCACCCGCGCCATTTCCAGGGCGGCCACGCTGCCGCTGGCGTTGTCGTCGGCCCCGGGCGCGAAAACATAGGGGTCGCTGTTACTGGAGATCGAGTCGTGATGCCCGCCCACCACGATGTACTGGTTGGGGTACACGGTACCCGGAATGGTGGCCACCACGTTGTATTGGGTGGTGTTTTGCCACATAAACTGCTGCAAAACCACGTCGGTGACCCCGTAGCTGATGAATTTTTGCTGGATCCACTGCGCCACCTGCAGCCGGTTATCCGCCCTCGCGTAGCGGGTTTGGAAATCCTGCAGGCTCTGGATGGTGCTCTGCACCGAAGCCGTGTTCACCAGCGCGAGCATCTGGTCGATGTCGGTTCGCGCGCTTTGATTGCTTGAGGCAGGCAGAGAGGTCTGGGGAAAACGCAGGGGCTCCGGACCCAGCAGTGTAAAGGGATGGGAGATCAGATCCCGCAGCTGGATCTCGTCCAGGCCGCTTTCGATCAGATAGGCATCGCTCAGTTCCAGCAGCAGCCTGCCCTCAGCGCCCAGTTCCGGTTTGGCGGAGCCGGGGATCTTTCCCACCAGATAGAGCTTTTGGTTGGCCGCGAGTTCTGTAAGGCGGTAGGCCAGGTATTCACTTTTTGTCTCCGGCACCAGGGCGATGGCCTGGTCCGCGTCATAATGCAAAATTGCGCAGCCCTCCCCAGAGAGCAGGCGCATGGCCTCATTCAGGCTTTTTCCCGGAGCGCCGGAGCGGATCAGATCGGTCGGAATTCCGGCCGCAAAGTCTTTTGCCCCAAGCCCCAGGCAGAGCAGCAGAAAAGCCGCGAGCGTCAAACATCTTTTCATCGGGTCTCCCATAAGTCCACAGGATCGATTTTATCAATTTTGGCCTTTATCAAGCAATGCCCATTCCAGTCAAGCGAATTGTTCCGGTTCAACCGCACCGTAGCTCCCTGCAGCTGATCCTGAAACCAGTTTATGCTTGTGAACAGCCTGGCTTGCTTTATCATCTATGGTAGAAAAACATTCAAGGAGTTTCCCATGAAACCAACGCTAACGATTTTGGCCATCCTGCTCCTGGCGATCGGCGGCCTGATTGCCCAGAACAACGAAGAATACGAGGTGGAGCTAACACTCAACCCCGCTCCCGAGACTCCCGTCTCAGTCTATTTCGGCCTCTATGTGAAGGACCTGGATTTTCCCCAGGCCCACGCGCTTGGCTACAAGTATCTTTACGGCATCCTCGTAACCGGCGTCACCAATGGCTCTCCGGCTGACATGGCGGGTTTGCTGGCCAACGACATCATTATGGAGATCGACGGCAAACCGGTTACCAATCTGGAGGAATTCGACCGCCAGCGCGCCGGCATGACCCCGGGCCAGGAGATCAGCATCCGCGTCTGGCGCAACGTGGAAATCACGGATATCGCTCTGGTGCTGCAGCCCCGTCCGGAAGGGGAACTGGAAAGAAAAGAGATCCGTAAGGAAATTTACCTGGATGAAAGCCAGAGCAGGCCGGGCCGGAAAAAAGACATCGGCTGGGGCGGAGGCGGCTGGGTGCCCTACTGGTTAACTTTCCCGGTGGACGATGTAAACACCCTGATCAACCATATCGGCGATACGGAAACTGTGGGCATCAGTTTTGACTCCGACCCCGTTAGCGACAAAGGTGTGTTCATGCACGGCGGCGCGGGCAAGGGACACATCGGCAACGGGATCTTCGTGGGCGGAGTCGGCGCCGGATACGAGTTCAAAGACACCGATCCCGCCACCAACGCCAGCATCAAATATGAGGTTTCTTTCGGCGGCGCCACCCTGGAAAAAAGATTTCTGATCGCCCCCGGTTTCGCCGCTTCGCTGGGGCTGATGTTCGGCGCGGGCGGACACGTGGCAAAGTATTCCCAAACCCAGTCCGATTTCACCTGGCCCAACGTCTTCACGGACGACAACTTCACCGCCACCCTCAAGCGCGAATACTTTGTGGTGCAGCCTCGGGTGGAATTGATGGTTAACCTCGTTTCCTGGCTTTCGCTCCGCGCTGAAGTGGGCTACGTGTACGGCCTTCCCACCTCCAAAGGCTGGAAGGTGGATTCCAACACCGGCGACGACTTCACCATCACAGATTCTCCGGACACGCCTTTCCAAGGGCTCAGCTTCAGCGTCGGCCCCTGGATCGGCTTCTGATCAGCGTTTAACCCAACCCACATCCCGGGTCCACTCCGGTCCCGGGATTTTTTTGTCAGGGAAGGGGCTTAGGGCGAAACCACCAAATTGTCACCGCAATTCCTGACGCAAAATGCCAGTTTCCCCCATATATAGTGGGTAACGACTGATGATCGGATGGTTAAGCCATATGGAAATGCTACGAACAGCCAGAACAATGAGTTTATTTGATCAAACTCAAATTTTCGAAAACTCTCTTTCTACGGTTATCAGTGACCTCAATTCTAGTTTGTTCGTTTAGACTCTCCGCAAGCAAAAATCAAACCAACCAAATTCTACACCCGAAGCTCTTTTATATCTTGAGCAACATCAAGAATCTATAGTTTCTAAATCATTGTTCTGGTATTTTGTCATGTCTAAACCACACAATCTCAATTCAATCTCAACTGCTTCAGATTGCGCGAGAACAATTCTACCCCGCTGAGCCGCTCTTTTTGGCTGGAATCGGCGTTCGAGCTAGACTCTACATCATAGTTCATGCCCAAGACCACCAAATTAGAGTTGTGGCTTTTATAGTTGACTGCTTGCAAACTTATCTCAACAACTTCGGCAGGCTCGCCAGACCAGGTATATTCGGGAATGGTATACGAGCGCAGGGTTCCGTCGATCTGTTTTTCACCCCAATAGTCATTATAGCTGGTCCCGATTTCGTAAATGAGCCAATAATTCCAAGGGTTTTTGGCTGTAGTCCAGGAGAAAAGATAGTCATTGTAGGGGTCTAACCCCGGCAAATCCAGTTCGATGTGATGGGGGATTCTGATCGAGCTGGAATATATCGCCATGCCCGTATCGAGCGAATAGGTGACCGTATCCCCCGCACTGCCGACGATGGAATCATAATTGTAACAGCGATATCCATCAAATTCATCTACATCCCACGACTCCATTTCCCTACCCTTGATCTTCAGGATACCGTCAAATTCATTACCCTTAACGATTAGGGTCGCACGAAGGAATCCCCCAGATGTTTCACTCGGGAAAATCAACAGTACATAAGAAAAGGCATCTATGTAATCCCCATCCACCAGATCCGGGGCGGGACCCGTGGGCTGAGACAGGTTGCATGCCACCATTAGCAGTCCTGTTAACATCCAAAGTAATCGCCAGAAATGTTGTTTCATTGTTCTCTCCTTTTATCGACACATGCCGATACGCATATATCTTTGTCAGATTATTGTCAAGGAAAAATCAGGGTTGATACTCAGTTTGCTAACAATAAAATGATAACTTAATGATACAAAATCTCATTAAGGTTATAAAGTGACAACGAAAACTGCAAATTGTGCAGCGAAAACTGCAAACTGTCGCATCGTAGCTCATCCTTGCTCATCCTTTCCAAGACCATTTTAGGTAGTTTCTGACAGGATATCTGCAATTAAGATCACCGAAAACTTCAAATTCTGACAGGGTTTCTGCAAATGAAACTGGTGAGCCACTGCTTGAGATTATCAAAATGCAATCTTGGTCGGCAGATATGGCAAATAATTGGAAGAGATTGTAGGTGAAGTATATGGATAACCTGCATAAGGCACATTTATAACATACAACCCTCACCTATCATCATGGTACTCAGGATTTGACTTCTCTTATGAAAGAAATTTGAAAAACCTGGCTTCGGAAAGTTATAATAAGAGGAAAAATGATGGAGGTAGGTGTTATGAAAAGTATTTTGAGATATCTGGAGCAATTGCACTCCGAGGTAGTTCAGCGCGAGGTGGTTTCTTACATTCATGAGCTTCTTGATGAGGATGAGCGTGGTGATGATACTTCTGAGCCCGAAAATGGGTGCGGATGGCAGGATAGAGACCGCAACAAGATGAAAGATAACCTGAACAATGGCGCCAGTCAGGAGGCTGTAATGGGCTCTTTGCAGTGCTCGATCTCCAAGTCTCCGCTGCTTGCAGCATATCAATTACAGCCCAACGAATTGATGCTGATCGCAAGAATCTGCCAAAAGACCAAGGCTAACTGCGAGCAGGATTACAGTGTGCCGGAGATCTTAGAGATGCTGCCGGGAGTGGAAGATAACCTGGACAGGCAATATTCCGCAGTTGTTGATCTGATCGACAGGGAAATCATCAGCACACCTCACCTGATGGGAGTGGATTACCATTATGACCTGCGGGCGCTGTATGGGACGGGCTTGAGGCTTAACGGTCTGCTTTGGAACCTGATCCTGGGCAAAGATCCCATCAAAGAAGGGCTCAGGGCTTTTGGTAAAGGCTTTACCAAGACTGATAGCGCAGTAGACTCCGTCTTGAAAATGATCGGAGTGCTCTTTCTGCATTATCCGGAATTGAATGACGATTTCTCGTTCAATAACGGAGCATGTTTTGGCAGAAACATCAATCTGGTTCTTGATGCCTTCTTAGATGCTTTGACCAATGCTAAAGGGGCTTCCGGATGGATCGAGCTCTGCAAAAAGCACAAACTCAACGCATTCTGGCAGAAATGCCTCTTGCTGATAGATTACTTCAACCGAGAGTCGTCGACCCAAGTTTCGCCTGCCACCCTGGCGTCACTGCTGGCGAGGAACTCCAAAGAGCGTAAGAACTACACCGATCTGCTTGCCAAGGATAATCTGCTTGGCAGCAAGGGTCTGATAGAGCCTCACCATCCAATGTTTGCGGTCTATCTGATGGAACTGACCCCAATTGCTCTGAAAGCCCTGCATGGTAAGACGGAGGCATCTATGAAAGATTCAAGCAAGGCGGATAGAGCTCTGTCCAATTCAGTATATCTCACTCGCATCGATCCCACCCAGAAACTGGATCAGCTCATCCTGGATCAAGGCACCCGGGAATTGATCGTTACCATAGTGCGGAGGCTGCAAAATCCCCAGCGGGATGGATTTACCGAGTGGGGACTGGTGGGCGCGTCTCTAACAGGTGACCAGAACGTGCAGCAGGGCTGCAACATCCTGCTGCACGGAGTTCCCGGCACGGGCAAGACCTTCATTGCAGGAGTGATCGCCAATGAACTAAAGAGTCCTCTGATCCAGATCAATGCCAATGCCATCCGGGGCTCATTTTACGGCGAGAGCGAAAAGCAGGCCCGGGAGCTTTTTGGGGAGATGCGCTCGGCAGTTAAGCGCTTGTCTCCGGTTTTTTTGCTTAACGAGGGAGACCAGCTGATCCATCAGCGGATGAGCTCTCCGGATAGATCGGCCGACCACGCGGAGAACACTATCCAGAGCGTGTTTCTGGAGGAATTGGAGAGCTTTGCCGGCATCCTGATCATCACCACCAATCTGGCCGACAATCTCGATCTGGCGATGTCACGCCGCCTTCATTACAAGCTGGAGATCAAGCCCCCTGATTATCAAGCCCGGAAGGCGCTGTGGAGAATGCATCTCCCGGAGAGCATTCCCGGAGCTGCGGACATAGCTGTGGAAAGCCTGGCAAATGACTTCACCTTTACCGGCGGACAGATCAGGCTGGTGGTGCAAAATGCCTGTCATGAAGCTTATCTGCGGGGACAAGGAGGCAAATTGACCTTGGCTGATCTGCTCAGATATGCCATCCTGGAGAGTGGGACAAGTTTTGAATCAGCAAAGCGGGCAGTAGGTTTTGCCCTTTGATTAGCAGCAAAATATTGGAGGAACAATGAGATCGAATAAAGGAAACACGAATGTACGCATCGAGGGAGAGCGAATAGAGATCATGGTTGAGGGCATTTCTGTGGTGGGCAGGATCACAATGCGTGACAGGAGGATTATTGGAGTTGAGATCACGCATCCCTATTCCGGTATCTCAGAGCGATCCGGCTGCATTCCGTTGCTGGGTTTGCAGGTTCACGACTTCTTGGGCAATGCCGGTGATGAAAGGGCCGCTGGCCTACTCTGCGCACTATATCGCTTCTGCATTTATGTAGAGGGGCACAAGGACAGGCTGTTGGAGGCCTTGAATGACTACAAATACAAGGTGACCTACGTGAAGCACTTCAGCCCGGAAGCCAGGGAATTAGATCAGCGCAGAACTTCAGCCCTGGAGGACCTGCAATCTATAAGAAAGGAACTGAAGGCAGGTACGATAGATAAGATCGAGTACCAGCGCAGGATACGGCCTTTGAGCAGAGCCATGAAGCAACTCACTGAGGAAGTGGACATCGATCTGGATGCAATTTTCGATGAGTGCTTCCGCTACTTTCATGATCCGGTACTTTGGGAACTCAGCCGGGAAACAGTGATCGGATATCTGGAGGGGATAAGGAAAGGCAGTACTTCGGTAATAGAGAGTAACTGAAGCCACATTTCGGGAAGGGCATTGGTTCCATAACCCTGACCGATGCCTTCCCATTTAAGCTGGATCAATAGCTGAAGTGATTAAAGCCTATACAGGTCTTGATGCGGTATAATTCTCGTATCTGGAGATCAGATCTTTAAACAATTCCGGTTTCTTCAGCTGGGCTATCCACTCCGGAGGGATGGAATCTTCACCGTAAAGGAGTGCTGCCAGGCCTCCGGTTATCGCTCCGGTGGTATCTGTGTCATCGCCAAGATTGACGGCTTTAAGAACAGCATCACGATAGCTGTCTGTATTCAGCAGGCACCAGATACTGGCTTCCAGACTGGCGACAACGTATCCTCCCGAATCGATCTCCGCCTCTGGCAGTTTGCCCAGATCAGCATGCAGCAATCGGTGCAGTGCTTTGTATTCTGTATCAGTGCATTTCAGGTTATCCATGAGTTCCAGGGTATCCCGGCGAGCTTTTTCGAAGGAAGTGAATTTGTCTGCATCGTCAATAATATGCTCCGCCATTTTCAGATAGAGAAAGCAGCATAGGGCTGATCTGATGTGGGGATGGGTGAGGGCGCCGGCTTTGCGGACAAGCTCAAACTGATACTTGGGGTCAAAACCCTTGATGAACATCAGCAGGGGCAGAATGCGCATCAAACTGCCGTTGCCATTGCTTTGCTCGTCAGCGTCAGTAGCGAGGTTTTCCAGTTCATCGTATCTGCCACTCTGGAGGATCGTTCGCACCATCGCAAGGCTTTCAGTGGTCTGCATCCCCACATCAAAGGCCCTGTCCCGGGCAGACAGATACCCCTGATCCAACCAGGCAACGAACTTCTCCGCCTGGTCTTTCAGATCGAAGCCGTTCAGCAGACTTTCCGCCAGACACAGGGTCAGAGAAGTATCATCTGACCACAAGCCGATAAGTCCCTCTCCCCAGGATCGGATCTGCCCATATTCATCCCTGAATCTCCCCATATCCACCACGGGGCGCTTCTTCCGCTCTGATCTTGACTCAAATTGGGCGGGAAAGCCCAGCGCGTCGCCCACGGCCACGCCAATGATAATATGGTTAATGATATCCATATTTCACGCTCCCTCGTAGTAATTTTTCTCTCGGAGAAGTTGTGTGATGGTATCCTTCAATCTGGATTGGGACCATCTGTCCATGCCTCGAGACCGAATGACCATTCCACTTGGAATCATCATACTCAGTAAAGGAACTGCTACCCGAATTGAGTCCCTTCCAAAGTCCCAGGATTTTCTGATTCAATTTCATAACGATCGTTTCTTCCACGTAACTAATCACGTCTCTTTAACTTGTACTGTGGTTATCACTCACAAATCCTCAATAATCTACTAAAGTGCATCATCGCAAAAAAACAATCATCTGCTTTAGTAGATCCTGTCAATCGTAATATTCCCCTATCAGTTTTATTATTGAGCTATCGCCCTTCCTTTACCCATCACTGCGGACAATACCCGAAAATATCGGTTGACGAAATGGGAAGGTTTCTAAAAGTATAAATCAGTGATGGTTTGAGGGGAAAAATGTTCCCCCTGTTATTATCTATGATATTGCCAGTATGGATGTTAGGAGAGATCATGAATGAGATGACTGATCGTTGGCTATCGGTGAAAGAGATATGCTCATACATGGGCGTAAGCAGTGACACGGTTTATCGGTGGGTAGAAACGCACGAAATGCCGGTTCATCGGATGGGGCGTTTGTTCAAATTCAAGATCTCGGAGATCGATGCCTGGGTCAAGGCTGGTGGTGCAAGCCGCAAACAGCAGAAAGACGATTCGAAATGACTGAGATCTTAGATAATCTTAGATCAGTAATACAGTCGATTGATTCGCAATACCATCGCTTGATCATTCTAGTGAATTGCGAAGAGGGCTGTAAACAGGGTGTTCTGAGCATGTTGAAATCTGATAGTGAATCAATACCACTAAACCTCAATCTTGAGCTATCTTCCAGGCTGCTTGAATACAGCATCAAACAAAGGCCATTGAAGGTAGCGGAGATCATGGCAGACTTGATAGAAGCCCTGCCTTCTCCAGTTTTCTTAGATAAACTCGACATCCTGTTCGAACCATCCCTGCAGATAGATCCCCTGGCACTACTACAATCATTTTCCAGGAGCAAAACCATCATTGCTTTCTGGAGTGGTAGCCTGAAAGATGATAAGCTATGTTACGCAGAACCCGGATATCCGGAGTATAGATCATACCCAGTCCAGGACTTCGTGGCAATCGATGCAGAGCCACAGGAAAGTTTTTAAACCGAAGGAGAATTCTCATGTTTTACAAGGACCTCATCCAGTATGAACCAATCGAAAGCCTGGTTCAGTTAAAAGACGCATCTGATAATCAAAGGGCTAAAAACCTGGTTAGTACCTATGTAATCTCTGTAGAGATGTCGGATCGCATCGCCAATGTGATCATTCCGCAGTTGCAGTTTGACTCCCCAGCTGATAACAAAGGTCTACTGGTAGTAGGCAATTACGGAACAGGTAAATCTCACCTGCTATCGGTGATATCTGCCATCTGCGGAGATGCATCGCTGGTCGAATATCTCACCGACAGCAAAGTGAAGGATAAGGCAAAGGTCATTGCGGGCAGATTCAAGGTAGTGATTCGCACGGAACTTGGCGCTACCACAATGCCACTCAGAGATATCCTGGTCAGAGAACTGGAAGAGAACCTCAAGAAGTATGGCGTCGAATACACATTCCCTCCGATGGATAAGAGCTATTCCGGCAAGAAAGACCTCGAGGAGATGATGCAGGCATTTCATGAGGTTTTCCCAGAAGATGGCCTGATTCTGGTTGTGGATGAGCTTCTGGATTACCTGAGAAGCAGAAAGGGACAAGACCTGGTAATCGATCTCAACTTCCTGCGAGAGGTTGGAGAAGCGTGTAAAGATCTCAGATTCCGTTTTATTGCTGGTATCCAGGAAGCGATCTTCGACAGCCCCAAATTCATGTTCGTGGCAAACAGCTTGCGCAGAGTAAAGGATAGATTTGAACAAGTCCATATTGCCAGAAATGATCTCAAGTATGTAGTCGCCAATCGTCTACTAAAGAAAAGTGCCGATCAAACCCAGAGAATCAGGGAATACCTTGAGCCATATACCCGTTACTATGATGATCTAACCCAACGTATGGATGAGTTTGTTAATCTATTCCCCATCCATCCCAATTATATTGATACATTCGAGAGCATCTCCCTGATTGAAAAACGAGAAGTGTTGAAAACCATATCTCTGAACATGAAGCAGATCATCGACAAGGAAGTACCGCAGGATTCACCGGGCATTCTGGCTTATGACAGCTATTGGAAAATGCTCAGCGATAACCCCAGCAACCGCTCTAATCCTGATGTTAAAGAGGTAATCGAGGTAAACTCGGTTCTGATCTCCAAAATTGAACAAGCCTTCACCAAACCTGTTTACAAGCCCATTGCCATTAGAATTGTCAATGGCTTATCCATTCATAGGCTCACCACTTTCGATACTCATAATCCCATTGGTGCCACACCTCAAGAGCTTAAAAACAATCTTTTCCTCTTTGATGCCAATGCTGCCAGCATGGGAGGTAACGAGCCGGATAAAGACCTGACAACATTGGTGGAGACTGTCTTACGGGAGATCGTAACCACTGTCAGCGGTCAGTTTATCTCGTCAAACCCCAATAATGGGCAGTACTACCTCGATCTTAAGAAGATTGATGATTATGATGCCATCATAACCAAGAAAAAGGATACTCTGGGTGATGAAAGCTTCAATACATACTACAATGAAGCTCTGAAACGCGTCCTGGAGAGGATGGACACCCAACCCCATGTTACGAATTATAACATCTGGCAGTATGAGATAAACTGGCGGGAACGTAATGCTCCCCGCAGTGGATACCTCTTTTTCGGCTCACCCAATGAGCGATCCACAGCCGTGCCTCAAAGAGATTACTACGTCTACTTCCTGCGCCCCTACGATGCGAGTCCTGTGAAGGATCAGAAACTTGACGACGAGGTGTTTATCTACCTGAGCCGCAGGGATGAGGAGTTTGATGAGGCTTTGGCATTATTTGCGGCTGCACATGAACTATCTCTGACTGCGTCCGGGAATGCCAAAAACATCTACCTGCAGAAATCTGAACAATATATGCGCAAAGTCGTTTCCTGGCTGCAGAAGCATATTTGGGACGCCTTTGATGTGGTGTACCAGGGAAAGCGCCAGTCCCTTGAAAACTGGGCTAAGGGTAAAAACATCAGAGAGATCTCCGGAATCGGCCAAAATGAAACCGCTAACTTCAGAGATATAATCAATGCCATTGCTTCGATCTGCCTGGCGCAACACTTTGAAACCCTGGCACCCCAGTACCCCAAATTCTCTGTCCTGATAACCGGCTACAATAGAAAACAAGCCATCTCTGAAGCATTGCGAGCCATCTCCAGTAACAACCGCACCAAGCAAGCTCTGGCTATTCTGGATGCCCTGCAGCTTCTCGATGGAGATAGAATCAATGTATCCAAGTCATCCCTTGCTCAATTTATAAGCGAGAAACTGGCGGTTAAGGGTAAAGGCCAGGTGCTGAACCGGGAAGAGCTCATAGCCAAGGTTCATGGCCTGGACTACCTTGATCCCAAGGGATTCAGGTTGGAGCCGGAATGGGTGATTGTTGTTCTGGCAGCAATGGTCTATAGCGGAGATATTGTGCTAAGTGTGATCGGTGATAAATTTGATGCCACTAGGATACAATATCTCTGTGCGACAGACCTGGCCACCCTGATCGACTTCAAGCACATTGAGCTTCCCAAGGACTGGAACATCCAATCGATCAAAGCACTATTTGAGCTTGTGGGTCTTTCTCCCGGCTTAGCTCAAAGTGTTACTCAGGGCAACGATGAACCGGTTAGGGTCCTGCAAGACGCTATTTCTAAATTGATATCCCGGATCGTGATTACGATGAACCACTTGAGGGATGGATTGATCTTCTGGGGAGTGGACTTGGCAATCCCGTTAAACCTGGATAAAGCTCAACAGACCATCACTAAAACAAAGGAGTTCTTTGAGTCCCTGACTGTCTTCAATTCTGCAGCCAAGCTCAAGAACTTCAATACTCCTGTGGCAGATATAGAAACCCATCGCAGTTCATTAGATCTGGTTAAAACGATCAATGCCGCCCGGGACTTCATCATCAATCTGAATCCCCATATAACCTTGCTTTCAACTGCTGAGAACCTTCTCCCCAGCGAGCATCCCTGGCAGACCGAGTTCGGAAAGGCTAAAGAGGATGTGCTAAAGCAGGTTCAGGAACTAAAGGCTGATGAGATCAAGGCTCTAACCGGAAAGATCAGCTATGAGCTGCAAAAGCTCAAGAAAGACTACATTGAGCATTATGTGAAGCTGCATAGTAAGCATCGTCTGAACAAACAGGACGATAAAAAGAAAGCTGAGCTCTCCAATGATCTAAGATTACGCAATCTGCTCAAGATTGGTGAAATCGACATCATGCCCAAGCAGCAGGTTAATGACATTCTGGAGAAACTTGCAAGCCTAAAAACCTGTTTTAACCTAACCGAACAAAACCTGCATGCAGATCCTATCTGCCCCCATTGCAGATTTAATGCTGCTGTGGAATCAGGAGCTTCATCTGCAAGCCATATTCTGAGCCAGATAGATCAAATGCTTGATACGGCCATCAGCAACTGGACAGAGATGCTACTCCAGAACTTGAAAGACGAACACACCCAGGAATCCATCGCACTGCTTAGTGCCACCGACAAAGCCATCCTGGAGGCCTTCATAGCCAGCAAAGAACTTCCCGATAAGGTGGATGAAAACTTTGTGAAGATCCTCAAGGAAGTGCTTGCCGGGCTCATTAAAGTGACCATCAATCTGGATGAGATCCGCAGAGTGATCAGTAAAGCCGGAGGATCGATCACTCCTGCAGAACTGAAACGAGTTTTGGATACCTATATTGATTCGCTCACTCAGGGAATGAACCCTCAGCGGGTGAGGATAGTACTGGAATAGAAATGAGAATTGAGCATTTAGAACTGATCGAGCCAGTCCACAAACAGCAAGCTTGGTCACTAAGTAAAGAGATTGTCCATCAGATAGATATGCCTGATTCTGAGGATGGCAGTGACCAAGCTACTGGCCAAGTAAGTGGCCAAGCTCTTGAAAATTTTGGCACTATAAATTTCACACCCCAATAGGAGAGCATTAATGACACAGCAAACCTCCATTGATCTTGATACCAAAGTTAAAGGTCCAGTCACATGCTTGGGACAAGTATTTGAAAACGAGCATGCTCGCAGAGAACACTTCAGAGACCTCCTGCGAGAGAAACTTAAAGACCCTGAGTTTCGCAAGATCGAAGGCTTTCCCATCGGAGAAGATGAAGATATCATTGCTTTGAGTGATCCTCCATATTATACTGCCTGCCCCAACCCCTGGATCAATGACTTCATAGCTGAATGGGAAAAGGAAAAGGGAGCCAGACCGGATGAATATCACCGGGAACCCTTTGCCGCTGACGTGAGCGAGGGCAAGAACGATCCCATCTACAACGCTCATTCCTATCACACCAAGGTTCCCCACAAAGCGATCATGCGCTATATCTTGCATTATACCGAACCCGGAGACATCGTTTTCGATGGTTTCTGCGGATCAGGCATGACCGGGGTAGCAGCTCAGCTCTGTGGAGATAGAAAGGTAGTGGAATCTCTGGGATATACTGTTAAAGATGATGGCACAATCCAGGATGAAGAAGGCAAGTCTTTCTCCAAATTGGGGGCAAGAAAAGCCATTCTGAATGATCTCTCTCCGGCGGCTACATTCATTGCAGCCAATTATAACTCTCCGGTCGATCTGGAAGAGTTTGAACGAGATGCAAAACACATTCTTGAACAGGTGGAAGAGGAATGCGGTTGGATGTATGAGACCATTCATACTGATGGTAAATCCAAGGGTAAGATAAATTTTACTGTATGGAGCGATGTGTTTGTATGTCCAAACTGTATGAAAGAATTCATATTCTGGGATGCGGCAGTTGATCGAGACAAAGGAATGGTCTTGGATGAATTCCCATGTCCTTTTTGTGAAGCGTTACTAACCAAGAGGTCTATGGACAGAGCTTACCTTTTTTCGAACGATAATAGTAATCATAGGGATCATCATATAGAACATGAGTCAACATCCTATAGAAGACCTTTGCACATAATCCTCAGGGTCTGGTTAAAAAGTAAGAGCATTTAGGAT
>CAZVXH010000035.1:0-24223 GCA_964631015.1 uncultured Candidatus Cloacimonadota bacterium
ACGGCGTTGCCTTCCAGGGAGTCGATCATGAACTGGGCGGATTCGTTGAGTTCGCCGGCGGGGTATTTCTTGAGGAAATCCTTGAAAAGTTGGAGGGCCTGGGTTTCATCCTTGAGCTCTTCCGCGACGATGAAGGCCTTCATGAAGGAGGCGCGGTAGTCGTCGGCGCCGTTGGCGAAGTTCTTAATGATCTGGTCGTAGAAGCTGATGGCGTCCTTGAAATTGCGCTGGCGGGCCGAGTTGTCGGCCATGGTGAAGAGGTCTTCGGCCTTGAGTTCCAAGCTGAGCTTTTCTGGGTACTTCACCAGGTTGAACTCCTCGAAGAGCTGGTTGGTAACCGCTTCCTGCTGGGAGGTTTGGCGCTGGTTTTTGAGGAGGCCGTAGAGGCGGGGTTCCAGTTCCGTGAAGCTTTGGGCTGTGGGCGGGGTTTCAGCCAGGGTGCGGAAGAAGACAATGTCGCCACTGGCAGCGGTGAAGACGGGGCTGACGTAACCGACGGGGTTGTCCCAGACCATGTCGCAGAAAGCCTGGTCGGGGCCGATGCCGGTGATGATGCCGTTGTCGTAGATGTTTTGCAGGACTTTCAGCTGGGGTTTGGCGGATTTTTCGGCGATCAGCTTGTCGATGCCTTCCTGAAAGTCGATCTTGGCATAGCGGCCATACAGGGTGCGGGTTCTTTCCGCCACGTCCGCGTCGGTGAACCAGAGCACTTCGATCTGGCGGTTGGCGGGGGTGCTGTATTCATCGATGTGCTCGTCGTAATAGGCTTTGGCTTCCTCGCTGCTGATCTGGATGGCATCCACCACGAGTTGGCGGTAGACCTTGTTCAGGATGTAATAGCGCTTCATCTGGACGAATTCGGGATTATCCTGAATGACTTCAGCATAGTTTTGCGCTTTGGCGTCGGCGGAGAGCAGGGAGCGGATGAGTTCCTGGTCCAGCAGCTGTTGAGCGGCCTCGCCTTTGCTGAAGAACATCTGTTCCTGCTGCGAGAGCTGGGCAAAGCGGTCGAGCAGGGTGGCCACGGTGAGGTTGAGTTCGGGGTTGGTGGAACTGATCAGGTTGAGGTCCATGATCCCGCTGTTCTTGTCGCGGTCAAAGAGATCGATCTCGGCCACGCGGGAGGTGTCCACCACCACGGAGTATTTGGTCTTGAGGCGCGCGGTGAGGTCGTTCAGCAGCCTTGCTTCCACTCCGGGACGGGCGCGCTGGTCGAGCTCGGGCATCACTTCCTCGAGGGGTTTCTGGCGTCCGGCCTTGTATTCCAGGGTCTGAAACACATGCCAGCCGGTGGCGGTTTTGAAGGGGCCGTTCACGGCGGTGGAACTGGCTTGGGAGTCCGCGATGTGTTTTTCCAGCACGAGGTCGTTGCCGACGCCGGGGATGTTGCCGTTGAGGCGGATGTTTTTGATCACGCCCTTGATCCCTTTGGCATAGGCATTGATGTTGTAGGTATCAGAAACCTCGGCGAAGCTTTTCCCGGCGTTGAGCTCGGCGATGGCGGCCAGGGCATCGGCTTCATCCTTGGTTTGGATATAGTTGAGGGTGATGTTGGGAAATTCGTAGAAGGCCTGTTTGTTGTCGTCGTAGTATTTCTGTTTGTCGGCCGCCGTAACGATAACGAGATCGCCCACGTTGCGTTTGTAGTATTCCTGGATGTAGAACTGGCGGGTGCCGGCCTCGAGCAGTTTCATGACCTCCGGATCCTTGTCGACGCCAAGCTGGAGGGCTTTGGCCATGAAGGCTTCCTCGACGGCCATGATGTCCAGAACCTGAGTCTGGCCGTCCACCGTGCGGTAGCGGCCCTGTTGGTTCACAGGCAGGCGGGAGATCTTGGTGTCCAAGTCCTTGCGGGTGATCACGCCGCCGTCGTATTCGGCGAGGACGTCGGTGTCATTGAGCCGGTTTTGGTTTTTAAGTTCGGTGGGGGAGGTTTCGTCGGCGAAACAGGTGGAAATGCCCACAGCCACTATCAGGGCGAGTGTAAGCCAGCGGGAAAAATGCATGTCTATCTCCTTGGATCAATAGTGTGATTTTGAAGCAGATGCTAAAAAAAGAATGGACAAGAATGCGTCAAGATATTTATTGGAATCTGCGAGACGTGAAAATTTATTTAGGAATTGGCACGTATCGTGCAAACCGATAAGTAACCTGAATTAAAAAAGTTCCGTAAGGAGGAAATACACATGATCAGGAAACTGAAAAACCAGAAGGGTTTTACCCTCATCGAAGTTCTCGTGGTGGTGATCATCGTCGCCATCCTGGCAGCTTTGGCTGTTCCGATCTACATGCGTTACGTGGAAAAATCCCGTTCCGCTGAAGCTCAAACCGCCATCGGCGCCATTCGCAACACCTATAAAGTTTACAGCCAAACCTACGGCACCACTCAGGATTACACCATCGAGCGCGCCCTGAAGGAAACCAACCTCGACAGCAGCACCACCAGGTACTGGAAGTTCGAAGTAACCGGCAACCCGCCCAAGAAATACATCGCCACTTCCCAGGAAGAATTCCCCGGCGGTCCGGACAAACAGGTTTGGTTCGACGTTGATGAAGGCAAGTTCCACGGTTATGGAGTGGATCAGTTCACCGATCCCAACACGGAAGGAGTAGAAACCGACACCGAGTAATTTGGAGATAACAAATTGACTATCCACGAATTGTTACGCTTCACGGCGGAAGCGGGGGCCTCAGACCTGCACATCGCGGCCGGCGCGCATCCCATGGTGCGCGTGAACGGCAAGATGAAACGGCTGAACCTGCCCATCCTGTCGGTGGAGGAGGTGGAAACCCTGGTCTTTGGGGTGATGAACGAAGTCCAGCAGGAAATGTTCAAAGAACACTTGGAGATCGACTTTTCCACCAAACTCAGCAACGACGTCCGCTTCCGTGTGAACGCATTCCATCAGATCAACGGGATATCCTGCGCCTTCCGCGTGATCCCGAACGAGATCAAGAGCTACGATGAACTGCATCTTCCGGATATCCTTAAAAAGCTGACCAACAAGGAAAAGGGACTGATCCTGGTGACCGGCCCCACCGGCAGCGGCAAGTCCACCACGCTGGCCACGATGATCGATTCGATCAACGATTCCCGCTACTGCCACATCATCACGGTGGAAGACCCCATCGAGTTTGTGCACAAAAGCAAGAACAGCCTGATCAACCAGCGCGAACTGGGGCACGACACATGGAGCTTCACGGCGGCGCTCAGAAGCGCTCTGCGTGAGGATCCGGACGTGATCCTGGTGGGCGAAATGCGCGATCTGGAGACGGTGTCGTTGGCGTTGACAGCCGCCGAAACCGGCCATCTGGTTTTTGCCACGCTGCACACCGGCAGCTGCACCAAATCGATCGACCGCATCATCGATATGTTCCCCAAGGAACAGCAGCAGCAGGTGCGCTCAATGCTCTCCGAATCGCTGGAAGCCGTGCTCTCCCAAACTTTGCTGCCCACCAAGGACGGCAAAGGCCGCGTTCCGGCGCTGGAGATCATGGTGGCCAATACTGCCGTGCGCAACCTGATCCGCGAGGAAAAGACCTACCAGATCCCCTCGATCATTCAGGCCAGCACCAAGGAAGGCATGCAGACACGCGACCAATCACTATACAACCTGGTGATGAACAACCTGGTGGAAAGAACGATCGCGGAAGAACTCGCTGACAATCCCAAACAATTCGTTTCCGGCGCGGGATTCAACTGATGAACAAGCTTGAACGCAGAACGGTGAAGCCGCTTGGCCTCTTGCGCAGGCAAAGCGGCATCACCCTGCTGGAAACCCTGGCAGTGGTGGCCGTGCTCGCGGTGATGGTGCTCACAGTGTACATCGGAATAGTGTACGCGGAGCGGCAACTGCTCACAAATTACCGCGACCGGGTGGCCACCCTGCTGATCACTGGCGAGCTGGAGATGGAGTATTACCGCCATTCACGCGGCAAACCCTTTGAGCTGCAGGTTAACAAACAGTACATCCTCGACGACTCCAACCCCAACCGGGTGTTGCGCGGCAATATGTCGATCGTGAGCCGGAACGCCCAGGAATCCTCCAACGAGCAACTGCTCAACTACATCCAGCTGGAGGGTACCTTCAGGTGGATCGACCCGGGTTCCAGAACCGAACGTTTTATCCGCATGCGGGAAGATTATTTCATATAGATGAAAACAAGCAAAAAATTCGCATACTCCATCCTGGGCCGGCAACGCGGCGTGACCTTGGCCGAACTGATCGTAGTGATGGCCATATCGGTGATGCTGATCTTCGTGGCGGCGGTGGGGATCGGCACTTTTTTCCGCAAATACCGGGAGCTGACCGCTTGGGCTGAACTGCAAAAGGACGCCCTTGACTGCCTCAACCTGATCAAAAACGGTGTTCCGGTGGGCGACGCCCAGAACATGGAATACTACGGTGTGGCCAACGCCCTGAAAATGCGACTGACCAATACCACCACCTCTTCCGCCACCGGCCTGCGTATTACCCCGCCCACGGACAAAGGCTTAGAAACACCCGATTACGCGCACTTCTATCTCTACGATGGAGCCGTGCGCTGCGCTTATGTGCATCGCGGCATTCAGTCGGCTTCCCCGCTGTATGTCTTTCCCAAGCAGGAGAACATGGACGACATGATCATTGACAAGTTTTTGTTTACCAAGGTCAATCCGGATCAGGACCTGCTGGCCGTACAAGTGGAATTGCACGCGAGGGTTAGGATCGGAGGGGACAACTACCGTTCGGTCCGGTTCACCACCAAGATGGTCAAAAAATGAGGAAGCTTAGATTCCGTCAGGGGAGGTTTCATGTTTAAGATGTTCAAGCGTCCCAGCGGCAACATTGCCATCGCGATGCTTCTGGCCGTGATCGGAGTAATGTCCGGATTCACCCTGTCCAGCCTGGCCATGCGTGACGTGGTTGCCTTCCAATTTGATTTTGAAGGTTTCCAAAGCATGATCCTGCTGCGCAGCGAAGCTTACCGCGGCCAGAAGATAGCCCAAAAAATGGGCACCGTTCTCATCCCCGTGCGCACAACCGAGCGCAGTGTGGAGATAGTGAACTCCGCAATGCGCAAGACCTTCAGGATCCAGTCCCTGCTGTCCAAAGGCGGCCTGGCCCTGGGCGCGGACGATGTGGTGATGGGCGATCAGGCTCAGCAAACCCAGGTGAAATCGCTGGTCCGCTCCAAATCCGGGATCGGGCAGACGGCGATGATGAACCCCAAATTTTCCCTTATCCGCAAATACGGGATCTACACTCTGGAAACCGAGACCTTCGCCAAATTCATGTATTTCACGGATACCGACGAATCGCCCAACGCGACCAACGTCTATTTTCACGGCCCGGACATCCTCCACGGCCGGGTGCATAGCAACACCGACATCTGGATCAAGAAAACCTCCGGGGGCGTGAACAACGGCTGGCCGATATTTTACGGCTGGGTTTCCACCGCCGGTGAGGTGATCTCGTTCTCCGGCTCCTATTCCGAAAGTGAAGTATTCCAGGGCGGCCTCTCCGAAGGCTACGCCTACACCATTTTCCCGGAGGAGGCTTCCAGCATCCGCAGAAGGAACAATACGGTGGGTCCCACCTACTTCGATCCCGATCACATCATGTTCGTGACTGTGGACGGTGCGGGTTACACAGCCTATCTGGGCGATGTGCAGGATCCATACCGGCAGTACGCTGATGTGCACAACCCCTATCCTCCGGTGGACCCGAATACCTTTTTATACCAAAATCAATACGACGTGCGCGACACGGTGTGGTCGTTCTTCAACAACGGCACTGCCCTGAACACCTCCAAGTGGGTTTGGAACAAACTCTGGCTCAAGGGAGAGTTTGGCTCTTACCAAACTTGGGGCTGCTCCGACACCCTCTATCTGCTGGACGACATCACGCTGGTCAACACCGCTCCCGGCACCAGCCCCATTTCCAACCGCAACGATGTGGTGGGCTTGGTTTCCGAAAGATCCATAGTGGTCAAATATGGCTACCGCGATCCGGTGGACTCCCTGCGCGTGCACGGCACCTCCGGTTCCGACACTGGCTACGGCGGCATCTGGATCTACGCGGCCATGGCCGCTTTGGGCGATGACGGCCCCAACAGCTCCCACGGCGACGGGGTTTTCACATTTGAATACCAGCATCCCCATCCTTCCATGCCGGACGTTACGGTGAACAACACCACCTACACCAAGATCGACCTCCACCGTTACCGGTTCCCCCACGTACCCGGGCAGCTTTGGGCTTCCACGGGGCCGGGAAACCGCAACCTGAGGATCGACTATCCCTGGTACAATCCCCTGTGGCCGGAACGCGCGCCATATTTGGAGCGCGGCTACATCAACGTTTACGGCTCAGTATCACAGCGCCGCAGAGGCTTTGTGCACCGCAGCTATTACGATACCGAGTGGCCTTCGGACAACAACTGGAACCAGCCCATCGATTTTTGCGGTCCCTCCAGTTCGCCCCAGGCGGTTGCGCACAACGACCCGGTCTTCGGCTTTCAGCTTACCAACGTGAACTATTCCGGAGCTTCAGGTTCGGGCACAGGCTATAAAAAGAACTATTATTACGACGACAGGTTCTACCGGACCTCGCCGATAGACTTTCCGGAAGTGAACCGCGCGGACGAGACCCCCTTCGCCGCGGTTAACTGGGTGATCAAACGCCCGCCGGAATTCCTTTGATAGCATTTAAACGTCATAGATAAGAGGAACGATGAAGAAAGCGAAAACGATCAAGATCAAAGAATCGGTCGGGATCGACATCGGCAGCCACAGCGTCAAGGTAGTGCATCTGAAAAAGCTGCACGAAGGCTTCAAGCTGCTGAATTACGAGATCCGGCCAACAGTTCCGATAGGTGTGGAATACGTGCCCAGCGATCTTCGCCCCGATCGCTTCGCCCCGGTGATCATTGAGATCATGAAAACCCTGCACATCAATCCCAAGAAGATCCAGCACTTGGTAACCTCCGTGGGGGGGGACAACACCAGCATCAAGCAGATCAAGACCATCTTCCTGCCCGATGATGAACTGGAATCAGCCCTGTTTTTTGAAGCAAAAAAACACATCCCCATCAGCGGTACGGATATGGTTTTGGACTACCAGGTGATCGACGTGGAAGAGAAGACGAACAACATGAACATCCTCTTGGGCGCCACCTCCAAGGAACTCCTGAACGAACACACCAACACCCTGGTGACGGCCGGATTGAATCCCAACATCGTGGACATCGATTCGCTGGCCGTGGCCAACAGCTTTGCCCTCAACGCTTTCGTTGAGGAAGGGGTGTACGTATTGCTCAACCTGGGAGCGCACCGCACCAACATGGTGATCTGGGGCCCCGATTCCAAGCTGTTTGCCCGTGATATTCCCTTCGGTGGTTACAACTTCACCCGTGACATCATGCGCAAACGCCAGATGGAGTGGGAAGCTGCCGAGAATTACAAGCTGGAATCCGGACTGCTGGACGATCCCAACTTGGTCAGCAAGCAAACCATCAGCATGCTGGACATCTCGGAGAAATCCACCGAAGACGTGATCGTGGAAGAGCTGCGCCGTTCGCTCCGTTTTTACGTGAAGGAAGCCGGCAACAGTGATTTCCGCAAGATCTACCTCATGGGCGGCACCGCCAAACTGAATGGCCTGCGCGAATATATCGAGGAAAAGGTGAGCATTACCACAGACATTTTCATGCCCTTCATCAACGTGGAAATGCCGGAAAAATTCGCAGATAAAAAAGATCCGCAGCTTGCCCTGGCGATAGGCCTGGCCATGCGGCAGGAATAGGGATGTGAACATGACACCAAATTTTTTCTTCCGGATCAACCTCAACAAATATGGTGAGATCAAGCTCCAAACCGAGCGGGAAAACAGGACCTTCCGCAACGCCGTCATCGGCTTCCTGCTGGGCGCCCTGATCATGTTTGCGGGTCTTTTGATGCTGCATAACTCCCTCAAAAAGAAAGTGGAAAATCGCAGAAGCTACTATACCAAGATCAATTCGCAACTCAATGAATTTGAAACCAGCGGTGAGTACCTTTCGGTGAACGACGTTTCCAAGCTGGCCGAGACCATCAACGACCGCATCTTTTGGACCAAAAAGCTGGAAGCCATCAGCCAGGAGATCGACAAACAACTGGCGGTGCGCAAATTCAACTACAGCAGTGGCGTGCTTACCCTGAACGGGATCATCGAGGTGGACCGGCGTATTCAGGAAGGCGACGTAACCTACGATTTCGTGCAGCGCCTGCAGGCTAATCCGGAGATCAGCAACGACTTTCCGGAGATCAAATCCGGCTCCAAAAACCGGCAGATGGCCAAGGATACAGAGATCCTGGAATTTCTGATCGAATGTTACAGCCGCGATTCCGCGGCCCTGGGACAGAAGGTGGTGGAACAATGAGAGAAAAATATCTGGTCTTCATCCTGGGTATGATCCTGATCTCGGTGCTGTTTTTCATGCTGGCGGGAAATTCGCTGAAGAAGAACAAAGCCGAAATTGAAAGCTACGATAAAAAGATCAAGACCACTCTGGAAAAACTCAACAGCGCCATGATCATGGACCAGCAGCTCAGCCAGTTCCGCGAGATCCTGGACAACAGCCTCACCACAGAATCCAAATTTTCGGTGGAAGAGCTGAACAACTTCCAGCGCGAGATCGAAAGATTACGCGATCAAAACCAAATGAAGCTGGTCAAGATCTCGGACTCCAATAAATTCACCCAGGCGGGCATGATCGAAACCACCTACGCCATCGAACTCCAAGGCACTTTCAGACAGATGGGGCAGTTCATCTCCGAGCTGGAAGCCCAGAACCACATCATCAAGATCCAGTATCTGGATGTGGCTCCGGTGCAGGCAACGGAGAAGAATCAGACCAGTGCCGGCGCCGCCAACATCTACCGTATAACTATGGAACTGTCCATTTTTAAGGTTAAAAAGGAGGCCTAACATGCAATTCAGATATCTCAAAGACCTCGCCATAGCCTTGCTCTTCATCTCCCTGCTGGCTTATGCCATCCGCCTTGCCACCTACAACGCCAATAACTCCAAGGTGCCGGACAAGTCCATACACTCCAATGAATCGGTCTCCGATACGCTCCGGGCAAAGATCATGTCCATCGAAGAATCCATCCTGGAACGCAAAAACACTGTTTTCACGGTGGCCTACGACCCCCTGAGACAGGGTAACATCATCAAGGACCGCTTTGACCTGGCCAAGGAATTCGAAAGCGCCCTGCGCAATACCTTCCGTCCCACCGGTACCTATATCGACGAGGATACCGGGAAACGGCTGGTCACGGTGGAATATCAGGACAAGATCTATACCGGCGGTGTGGGTGACGTGATCGAAGGACGCCGAATCTCCTGGATCAACGAACAAAACGTTGGAATCTATTATGGTGGACCGCAGACTCTGAGCATTCAGGCCCGTCCCCAAATGCCCGATTTCTCGCAAGAGGATCTCAACCGGCAAAACACCGATCAAAACTATTAATCATGAATAAATACAACGAAGCTGGAGAAAATATGTTGAACGCTTTCGTGTCCAAACGCTTTGTAATCTGCACTCTGATTCTGAGTTTCCTGTTTGGGATCGCAGCTTTGGGTGCACAATCAAGCGCTCTCAGAAAACCTGTGACCCTCAACAGCGTGGACGAACCCTTGTCCTCAGTGCTCAGCACCCTGGCCCGTCTCAGCGGAACCAACATTGTGCTGGCCACCGACCAGTCCACCAGCGGCGACAAAGAGCAGAAACGTGTCACTGTTAGCATCAAGGACGTTCCCATCGAGACAGCAGTCTCGCTGGTGGCCAAATCTGCCGGCCTGTCCTACAAGATCTACGGTGATAACACTTTCCTGGTGGGAACCCAGCAAAACATTTCGGAATCTTCCGGCCAGAGCAGTCACATCATCTATCTTAACCACCTCGATGCCGCCAAAGTTAGCGACGCGCTTACCAACTCCGAGGTCTCCGTGGTGCCGCTGGAAGGTCAGAACGCCATCATGCTTTACGGCAATACCGACACTTTCGAAAGCGTCAGGGATCTGGTGCGCCAGATCGATGTGGCGCAAAAGCAGATCGAGATCCGGGTGCGTCTGATCGAGATCAGCCTCACCGATGCCAAAAAATTCGGTATCGATTGGAGCCGCCTCAACCACCTCACCACCATCCTCGCTGAAGATCCCGTGAACGCCGCGGGTACTGGATTGCCTTACAATTTCAGCGATCCGGACGGATATCTGCCCTATGGCAATCCCACCGATTTCGAGATCCTGCCGGACCAGCAGTACTTCCAGAGGATAAACGGATTGAGCGACATCGGTCATTTCAGCCGCCAGCTTACCGCCTTTGACATCACCATCGACTGGTTGCTGGAAAACAACGCCGCCAAGCTGCTCACCGACACCCGCGTGACTGCCATGAACGGCAATGAAGCCCAGATCCACATCGGTGAAGTGGTGCCCTTCGTGGTTACCGACAACGACAAGCAGATCCAGGTCGAGCGCGAGGAAGTGGGCATCATGCTTACGGTTACCCCCACAGTCAACGATGAAGGCCAGATCACCGCGCACATCGCGCCGGAAGTCAGCTCCGTCACGGAATTGGTGGGCGGTTACGTGCCCCGCACCAAGGTGCGCCGCATCTCCTCCACGGTCACCGTGCCCAACGAACACAAGATCATCGTGGGTGGCCTGCTCAGCTCCTCCATCAACCAGAAAGTGAACAAATTACCGTTGCTGGGTGACCTACCCTTCATCGGCAAACTCTTTCAACACCGTCAGGAACAGGTGGAGAATTCCGATCTGATCATCGAGATCACCCCCCGCCTCATCACAGCCGACCAGATCCGCCTCGATCCCGAGGTGCAAAAATACAAAGATCTCGGCGAGCCGATCGTGGATGAACGCCTGACCCGTCGTCTGATCAAATTTGACAATGACGAAAACTAAGGGGAGATAGAATGAAGAACTTAGAACGCCTTTTACCCCTTCTGATCGTGCTGGTGCTCGCGCTGGCGGTTTTCTCTTCCTGCGATCGCCGCTTGCCGCCTCCCACCGGAGGCCCCTCCACCGATCCCAACGAGATCCGCATCATCACCAAGATCTCCGCCACGCCAGACACCATTTATTGTGACAACAACATCACTTTCTCCGATATCAGCGTTACCATCAAAAATGGTGAAGGTTTCGGTGTCCCCTCCCAGATCGTCAATTTCCGCACAGACAAGGGACGCATCCTCGCCGCGGTTTCCACCGACAGCAGCGGCGTGGCCACCACCACCTTCTGGGATGACGGGGAAAGCGGCCTGGCCACCATCACGGCTGTGGTCCGCAATTACTCCGATACGGATACCAATGTGATCGCTTCCGCGGATACCGCCGAAGTGCAAGTGTTCATCGACGAAGTACCCGAAGTAGAAACCGTTTCGCTGAACTTCCTCTCCCAAGCCAATCCCTATCCCATGAACGTGATGCAGACCACCGAGATCAATGCCCTGGCGATGAATGTTTTGGGCAACCCGGTCCCGGACAATACCCTGATCACCTTTGCCTGCACGAAAGGCAGGTTTGTGGACGACGCCGGCAATGTGCTGGGTGTCTCCATCGTTGGCAAAACGGTAAACGGCCGCGCTTACGCTAAATACAACGCCGGAGCGGTGGCCACCACCACACCGGGGGTGGAGAACGCCTTTGTTTCCGCTGCGATCGGCGATGTGGCAAGCACCCGGGAAGTGTTGATCAGACCTGGCAGTCCTTTCACGATCGGGCTGCAATCCTTTGTGGAAGTGGATGGCGAACTGATCGAGGCGGACACCAGCTTCGTGGCCAGTCCCAACCACATTTTCATGCGGGCCACGCTCAACGATCCCCACGGCAACCCCTGCCAGATCAAGCCGGTTCGCTTTGAAACAGACTTGGGTACCTTCATCAACACCACCCAGACCGTTACCATCAATACCGACAACAGCGGTGAAGCCCAGGTGCGCTTCACGCCGGGCCTCACGGCCGGAGCCGCCACTATCAAGGCTTTTGCCAATAACGACACTCTGCAGACCCAGCTGATCTTCAACGTCACTTCCGACGACATCCACTCCATCTCCTTCACCCAGGAAGACCAGATCGAACTCGACGTCGCCAACACCGGCGGCGACGAATCGGCCATCCTGAGGGTGAAACTCAAAGACATCAACGGAAACCTGATCGATTCCCCGCAGGACGTATATTTCCGCATCATGAACACCAGTCCCCCCGCCGGGGCCAATCTGAACAACTATCCCGTTGGAGACAGCGTACTGGTGGTATCCACCGGAGGTGAAGCCCAGATTTCGGTAAACAGTGGTACCCAGTCGGGGATCCTGATCATCCGGGCCTCCTGTACTTCCAGCAATGGCAGATGGGTGCGCGCCACCAAAGCCAACATCCTCATCCAGGCCGGTCCACCAGCGCAGGTTGTTCCTTCCATTGGCGGTTTCAACACAGGTGAAAACATGGGCGGCGGGCTCTGGCGCGTCATTGCTCAGGCTGTGGTCAAAGATGCCTATGGCAATTCTGTTGGCCGGGGTACCTCTGTGTTCTTTGAACTCATCAACAACGTTACCAACTGCCAGATAGGCGCCAACGCCTTCACGGGCAATGTGAGCGTGGACGAAGACTCACTGGCTGGCGTCGCTTATAGCACGCTGACATATTCCGGCATCTACACCTACGATTGGATCACCATCCGGGCGAGCACCGGCGCCATCCAGGGCGAAGGCGTGGACGGCTACGCCACTGTACAGTTGCCTCTCAACGACCCCCGCTTCGAGATCCAGGCCAATCCGGCCTCGCTGATCTATGGCGACACCGCTCCGGATTGGAAATCGGCCGATATCTATGCCGTACTCACCGACGGGCAGGGAGCGCCTGTGGGCAACGCGCCCATCATGCTGCTCTGCACCAAGGGGCAGTTTGTGTCCATACCAGGTTACAACAACAATTATCCGGCTGATCCGGCCTGGCGGATCATCACCGACGACGGGAGCTACGGCACCGGCGAGTATGCTGGCTGGGCCTGGGGACAGATCCGCTTTCACCGGCTGGAGTGTCCCGCCGGCGATGCCATGACCCAAACGCCAGGTCAAACCAGCGGCATCGTCATCGGCCGCATCATGGGTACCAACGTAACGGCGGAAACGAACGTCGCGCTCTACCGCTACTGGACACCCAATCCCCCGTTCTAAAAAACTTGGCCTACCGCGCGGAGATGGCAGTGGCTGTCTCCGCGCCCGGGCCTGTATCGCGGGATGTTTCCGCGCCTGCTGTGCCTCTCGCTTCTACTTTACCATAAGGAAGATTTGAATGACTTACAACCCTCAATTTGCCCGCTTCGGTGAGATCGTTGTCCATGAAGGACACGCTTCCGAAGATCAGGTCAAAGAAGCCCTGATCAAGCAGACCAATTTTGGCCTGAAGATCGGAGAAACCATGATCAAGCTTGGTTACATCTCCGAAGCTCAGCTGCTTTCAGTTTTGAACATGCAGCTCGGTTACGAGATCGCCAGGGAAAATGAGCTGATGGATCTGGACCTCGATGTGGTCAGAATGATCCCGGAGCCCTATGCCAACCAAAACCGCGTGATCGCCCTGCGCGAGGACGCCGATGGCATCGTGGTGGCCATGTCCGATCCGGATGACCTCACGGTGCTGGACAGCCTCAAAAAGATCTTGGGTAAAAACGTCAAGCCGAAGCTGATTTCCGAGACTGCCCTCCACGATACCATCGAAAAACACTACAAAAGCATCCGCACCACCTCCGAGGTCGAGGATGCCGTGGGCGGCTTCGATTTTGTGGCCATGGACGACGACGAAAACGAGATCACCATCGCCTCCGCTTCCGGCGAGGCCGACGCCCCCATCGTAAAACTTTTGAACCTGATCATCAACGAAGCGATCAAAGCCAACTCCACGGACATCCATATCGAGCCGCTCGTTAAAAGCACCCGCGTGCGCTACCGAGTGGACGGTGCTCTCCGCGAAGTGATGACCCCGCCCATCGGCATGCATCCAGGCCTGATCTCGCTGGTGAAGGTGATGTCCAAGCTCAACATCGCCGAACGCCGCCTCCCCCAGGACGGTCATATCGCCCTTAAAACCTCGCTCAAGAGCGTGGACGTCCGTGTTTCCATCACCCCCACGGTTCTGGGCGAAAAGGTCGTGATGCGTCTTCTGGACAAAGGTGAGTTCGGCTTCAAGCTGGGCACCCTCGGTTTCGAGCAGGAAGACATGGACATCTTCACCCGCATCATCCGCCGGCCTTACGGGATCATAGTGGTTTCCGGCCCCACCGGCAGCGGCAAATCCACCTCGCTTCACGCCGCCCTCAAAGAGATCGAGGATATCGAGACCAACATCATCACTGTGGAAGACCCCGTGGAATACCGGCTGGAAGGCATCACCCAGATCGAAACCAAGGAACAGATCGGCCTCACCTTCGGATCCGCGCTCCGCTCCGTGCTGCGCCAGGACCCGGACATCGTACTCATCGGTGAGATCCGCGACGAAGAAACCGCCGACATCGCCATCAAGTTTTCCCTCACCGGTCACCTGGTCTTTTCCACTCTGCACGCCAACGACGCCGCCTCCACCGTCACCCGTCTGATCGACATCGGCATCAAACCCTACCTGGTGGGATCCTCGCTCAGTCTGGTGATGGCCCAGCGCCTCGTGCGCAAGATCTGCTCATACTGCATTACGGATTACAAGCCCACCGAGCAGGAGATCAGCGATTCCGGGCTCACCCCTGAGCAAGCGGCCACGATCAATTTCAAGACGGGCCGCGGCTGCGTTCACTGCGACAACACCGGCTTTTCTGGACGTACCGGCATCTTCGAGCTGCTCACCGTCAATCCCGAGATCCGCAGTATCATCTACGACGGCGGCAACCAGGACCTGGTACGGGATGCCGCTCTCCGCGCCGGTATGCGCACTCTGCACGATGCCGCCCTGGCCAAGATGGTCAAAGGCGTCACAACCATCCGCGAAGTCATCAAAATGACCATCGTGGACTAAACTTCAAAAGGTTCAGCTAATGCCGAATTTTGCCTATATCATCAAGGACGCCAAGGGCGCCAGGGTCGAGGGGATCCTCAAAGCCGATTCCCTGGATCAGGCCGTGGATAAACTTGCCAAGGAAGGCAGCACCATCATCTCGGTGAAGGCAGCCTCCGAAGGCGCTTTCAAGGGCAAGCTCTCGCTCTCCGACAAGATCATGCTCTCGATCTACAAATGGCGCACGGGAGTTTCGCTCAAGACCCTGGTCTTCTTCACCCGCCAGCTCTCCACGATGTTTTCCGCCGGTCTCACCATCGAAAAATCCATCACGGACCTGGAAAAGGCCGAAAAGAACGCCAAATTCTCCAAGGTGCTGCGGCGTCTTTCCGACGATATCCGCAAAGGTTATTCGCTCTCCGAATCCATGGAACAGCATCCCGGCGTCTTCAACCCTCTCTACGTCGCGCTGGTCAAGGCTGGCGAAGTTTCAGGTACCCTGCACACCATTCTGGATGAGCTTTCGGACTACCTGGAAAAGATCGAGGACACCCGCCGCAAAGTGCGCTCCGCCATGGCCTATCCCATCTTCATCCTCGTTTTTTTGGCCATCGTGGTTTGGTTCCTCTTCTACTACGTGGTGCCCATGTTCGCCGAAGTGTATGAAGGCTTCGACGCCGAACTGCCCATGCCCACCCAGATCGCCATCGGCATCAGCAATTTCATCGTCAACAACGTGTTCCTGGCGATTCTGTCCGTGATCGGGCTCATCGTCGGCCTCTGGGTGATCAATCTCACCGACAAAGGCCGCTATGTTTGGGACAGCATCAAGCTGAAACTGCCGGTCTTCGGGGGTGTTACCGTCAACTCCATCATGAGCAAATTCTCCCGCACCTTCTCCATTCTAATGGCTGCCGGCGTGCCCATCATGGATACCATGGAACTCACCGAAAACGTGGTGCAGAACGCCGTGATCGAAGGCGGCATCAGGCGCGCCCGGGTGATGGTGAAAGAGGGCTACGGCGTGGCTAACTCGTTTCGCCGCACCGGACTGTTTCCCCCCACACTGCTGCAGATGATCGGCACCGGTGAAGAAACCGGTGACATGGACAAGCTGCTGGGCAAAGCTGCCCAGTTCTACGAAAAGCTGGTGGACGCCGTCATCGAGCGCCTCACCTCGCTCATCGAGCCCATCCTGATCATCATCATGGCCGCCGTGGTAGGCAGCATCATCGTTGTGATCTATCTGCCCATCTTCAGCCTCGGTGAAGCGATGACCCAGGGCATCAAGTAAAAAGCATTAACCGCAACATATTGCCAGGCCGGGTTTTCCCGGCCTTTGTTTTGGCTCAAGTTCAAATAGAGTGGGTCCGTCATCCCAGCGCAGGAGGCTGTGTGAAAACTCTTTTCAAAGTCCCGGAGGGACGCTATTTTAGATAGACACGTTGGTTTCATGATGTTTTACGTGAGTCCCTTGGGGACGACATATATGATACGTATATCATTGTGGTTTATATGAATATCAGATTACAATATGCCGTCCCTACGGGACTCCGGGGGCATTTTTCGGACTTGGGTGCTATCTGAAATTCCGTCCCTACGGGACTTTTACGGAATTTTCTCTTGCTTTTCACACAGCCTCGCAGGCTGGGATCCAGGTCTTTTTACAGAGTATTTTTAACACAGAGAAGGGGAGAAACAGAGGCACAGAGAGGGTTTGGCTTGGTGGCGTGGTGGCGGATGTAGCGCAGCATTCCAGTGCTGCGTTCTGGAATCCCGCATGATTGGCATCATGCGCCACGGGTGCTAACTTGGCTGGATTCCAGCCTGCGCTGGAATGACGGGCTCTCAGGTTTGCACACCATAATTGAACTTGAGCCCTTTATTTTGCTCTCTTTCAAAGTGAAAGGGTGGAGAAATTGGATGAAGGCAGAACGCTCAACAGACAAGCTTCGGATTGTCATTCCGGGGTGGTGGCCAGCCTGTTATTCCGGGGTGGGGGCCCGGAATCCAGGCCTTTCATCCAGCCGGCCCCAAACATATGTCATTCCGGAGCGGAGCGCCTCTGGCGCGAAGAGACGGAATCCAGGCCTTGCGGGAATAGCCAATCCCGATCCCAGGCCGACGCGTGGCCGATACAGACTGCGTCTGTGTCCACTCCTTCTGAGGTCATTACCAGAACCGTCTGGATTCCGGGGCACCGGCTTCTAAAAAGCCTCCCCGGAATTACAATCCGAGTCAAAGTTCTTTATCCAGCCGATCCTTCCACCCACTCAGTTCTAAACAGAGCCAGAAAAAACGCCGGCGAGATCACCGGCGTTGCATTGTTTCCAGTTACAGGCTCAGGCCTGTTTGGGGATCAAACCGTCCCTTTTCAGCAGGGCGTCCGGGTCCGGCTTGCGGCCGCGGAAGGCCACAAACAGGTCCATGGGGTGGAAGGAATTGCCTCTGGCCAGGATATATTTGCGGAAGGCGCCGCTGACCTCGGGGTTGAAGATGCCTTTTTCCTCGAACAGGCTCCAGGCATCGGCTTCCAGCGCCTCGGCCCATTTGTAGGAATAGTAGCCGGCGGAATAGCCTCCGGCAAAGATGTGGGCGAAGGCGCAGGAGATGTTGGCGCCCTCGATCGGTGGGGTGATCTGGTAGCGCGCGGTGGCCTGTTTTTCAAAGGCATCCACGTCCGTGATCTTGCTGGGATGGGTGGTGTGCCAGCTTAGGTCCAGCATCGCGTAGCGCAGTTGGTTGATGTTGGCCAGTCCCGCCTGGAAGTTTTTGGCCTCGATCACTTTCTTCAGCAGTTCACGGGGAAGTGGTTCACCGGTTTCATAGTGCTTGGCAAAGAGGTTCAGGGCTTCTTCTTCCAGCAGCCAATTCTCCATGATCTGGCTGGGCAGTTCCACGAAGTCCCAGAGCACGCTGGTGCCGGAAAGCCCTTTGTAATAGCCGTCTGCCAGCAATGAATGCAGCGCGTGGCCAAATTCGTGGAAGACGGTGCGGGCTTCGTCCAGCCGTAGCAGCGAGGGCTGGTCTGCCGTGGAGGGGGTCAGCGAGGCCACGATCGCCACCTGGGGGCGCCGCAGGCCATCGGTATGCAGGCCCTGTCCCTGGAAGGAGGTCTGCCAGGCCCCGCCGCGCTTGGTGTCGCGCGGGAAGAGGTCCATGTACATCAGGCCCAGAAACTCCCCGGCCTGGTCATAAACTTCCCAGGTTGTCACTTCAGGATGCCAGGTGGGAACGTCGGTAACCTGCTTCACTTCGATGCCGTAGATATGTTTCGCCACGGAGAAGAGGCCCGCCAGCACGTTTTCCACCTTGAACCAGGGCCGCAGTTCCTCCGGATCGTAAGTATAGCGGAATTCTTTGAGCTTGTTGGAATAGTAGCTCATGTCCCAGGGTTGGAAATCCGTGATCCCGTCGGTCTGAAAGGCGTAGTCGACCACTTCCTGGTATTCCTGCTTCGCGGCGGGATAGGCCACGCTGTAGATCTTTTCCAAAAACTCCGTGGCGGTGCCCACGGATTCCGCCATGCGGTCGGAGAGTACGAAATCCGCGTGGGTGCTGAAGCCCAGCAGGTCGGCCCGCTGTTGCCGCAGTTCCAGGGAGCGTTTGATCAGCTCCTGGTTGTCAAAATCGTCTTTGAAGGCGCGCGAGGCGTAGGCCGTCTGGCTCTGGCGGCGCAGTTCGCGGTTCTGGCAATACGTGAGCAGCGGAACCATGCTCGAGGGCTGCAGGTTAAAGAGCCAGCCGCCCTCCCTGCCTTTCACCTTGGCCAGATGCGCCGCCCCGGCCAGCACGCCGGCAGGCATGCCTTCCACGTCTTTGGGGTCGGTGATGTGCAGTTCCCAGGCGTTGGTGGCGCCCAGCACGTTGTCGGAAAACTGGGGTGAAAGCTTGGACGATTCCATCGCGATTGCGGTGAGTTTTTGCTTGTCTTCCGCGCTCAGCAGCGCGCCGCCGCGGATGAAGCCTTTGTAGGCCCGGTCAATGAGGCGAAAGCGTTCCGCCCGCTTCAATGCTTCCCGGTCGCTCAGGTCCTTCGGCAGTTCAGGTTTCGGGCGTCCCTCCACCTCGTCTTCCCACACCTTTTTCACCCGCGCGAAGATCGCTGCGTCGGTGGAAATGCTGCTGTTGAACTCCGCCAGCAGCGGTGAGATCTGCTGCGCCAAAGCCTTGAACTCGGCATCGGATTCGGCGGAAAGCAGGTTGAAATAGATCCCGGCCACCCGGTCCAGCTGTTCGCCGCTGAGCTCCAGGGCCAGGATGGTGTTCTCAAAATCAGGGGCGGCGGGGTTGCTCTTCAGCGCTTCGATCTCCGCATGCGCGGTTTTCAGGGTTGCCTCGATCGCCGGCATGAAATGCTCGGTCTTGATCTCGTCGAAGGGTATGGCCTGCAGGCGGTGGCTGCTTTTCGGCCTCAACAGGGGATTGGTGGATTGTGTCATCTGGATGTCCTTTTCATTATTGTCATTTAAGTACACGATAATCCAAAGCCCCGGCCCTGTCAATCCGTTTTTGCCTCCGGACTCGGTTGCTTGGCCCCAACTCCATCCTGCCAGCTTGAGAAAAATACATTGACGGATATCCGCGCCCATGAGATTTTGACTATTGGGGGAATCTGCCCCCGCTTGTTATTGCAGACCTTTGTTTTATACTGTGTTATGGCTTGGCTTGGGACTGCCGCCCCGCCAAAACCTTGGTTTTTTGTTTCGAATCTACAACGCTGCCGGCCAGAGACCCCGGCAGTACTTGGTTTTAATGACTTAAGCAAGGAGATGAACATGCTTAAAAAATTCTTCATGATCTTAATCGTGGCTACCATCGCTCTTACAGCCTACGCAGCGACCGCGGTGGTTGATGCCCGGCCCACGCAGATCGATATCAGCTCGGCCACGTCAGAAAGCGCCGTACTGGTTACAGTATCAGGCTACACTTCAGACGATGCCCGCTACAGGCTCTATAATGGATCCAACCAGTACAACTGCTGGGATCAGGCCACGAGCGCCTACATCGCTGCAACCGGCTATTCAGCCGGACCCCAGGTTCCGGGCACACCCTCCACTTCCAGTACTTGGTGGATCGTGTTTCAAAGAGGCAATAACGCCGCCACAGGAGCCAGCTACCGGGACAGGCTTGGCACGGCTTACAGCGCAAACTACATGACAGCCGCGCTGCCCACAGCAACGGCCATTTCCACCCCTGTTTCCATAACCAACAGCAATGTAACTTTTCCGAATTGGAATACCTACACCGCAAAATATGTCATTTTGGCCTTTGACGCCACTACCGGTGGTACATTGATCAGTGCCAGCTCTTCCGCTTTGACCACCGGCGCCTTCGATCTGAAGATCGAAACTGGCACTACTATCCGCAGGATTGAAGTGCGCGACCTTCTTAACAACACAATAGATAGCGTTACCGGAACTTGGCCGACTGTAGGCACCCCTACAATTGCCGTTACAGGCACCTTGAACCCTTTCACCACCTACACAGGAACAGCCTCCGCCTCGCAAAGCTATTCCTTGACCGGTAGCAACCTGACCGCCGGGATTGAGGTCACGCCTCCGGCTGGCTTTGCCATCTCCACAGATAATAGCAATTTCTACACCACTGCACAGACTTTGGATTCCACTTTCAACGGCCTGATCTATGTGCGCCTGACCGGCACCGCGGTTGGCACCTACAGCGGAAACATCAGCCACACCAGCAGCCCTGCCACTCAAGTTGACCAGGCCGCAAACGGCGAAGTATTCGCTCCGGCTGTGCCCACTTTGTTTGTGGAAGAGAACTTTGCCTACACGACAGGTACAGCACTCACGACAGTAGGATGGACTGCTCATAGCTCAGGCGGGACAAACCCAATTCTGGTCTCAGACACCGGCCTGACCTACCCAAATTACCCACCTATACTGAATTATAGCGCAACAATGGCCACTTCGGGTGAAGACATAAACCGTACTTTTAGTGCTCAAGTCCTCGGTAATGTCTACTCATCATTACTGATCAACGTTAGCAGCGCTCAGGCAACCGGAGACTATTTCTACCATTTGAGCAGCAGTCCGTTGAATACGTCAAATTACAGAGGTAGAGTGTATATCCAGAAAGACACTGCTACCGAAAACTTCCGCATTGGCATTGCCAACAGTGGGGCGGTAGGAACAGCTGTTTGGACTGGATATAACTATGTTTATGGCCAGACTTATTTGATACTGCTCAAATACGAGATGGTCCCAGGTGCAAACAACGATCTTGTTCACCTCTGGGTCAATCCTGATTTCACTGGTGCCGAACCGGCTCCTTTACTTACGGCTACTGATGCAATCACCAGTGAGCCTGCCAATATTGGTGCAGTTATCCTGCGCCAGGGAAGCTCCTCTGCCGCTGCCGCTTTGAAAGTAGACGGCATCCGCGTGACCAACGACTGGGCCAAGCTCTGGGCCGCTGCGGCCACCCCCGTGATCTCTGCCACCGGAACCCCTGATCCATTGACCAGTATTGTGGGCAATCCTTCCGAGGAAGTAAGCTCCTACACCCTGAGCGGAACCAATATGTTGGGACCGATCAACATCGCAGCGCCAGCCCATTTCGAAGTATCCACTTCCGCGACCACGGGCTGGGCCTCCACTCTGCAAGTACCTGCGGACTTCAACGGCCTCATCTACGTTCGTTTGAACAGCAACGAAGTCGGTGAACATTCCGGATTTGTGACCCACAATAGCTCCGGTGCAACCGAAGTTACCCTGAGGGTGGAAGGTGAAACCTTCGCTTCACCAATTGTGTGGAACATCACCGCGAGTTTTACTGCCTTCGACCATGTGGTGGGTACCCCTTCAGTAGTGCAATCATACAATCTCAGCGCTTCAAACGCCATCTCTAACCTTGTCGTTAGTGTGGTAAATCCCTTCGAACTCAGCCAAAACGGAACCACCGGCTGGACCAATGAACTTGTATTACCCTCTAATTTCAACAGCGTGGTCTATGTTCGGATGAATTCAACCATGTCTGGCCAATTCACCGAAAACATTGTGCACAGTTCGCTCACTGCTACACCCTATGATTTGCCCGTATCCGGTACGGCCTCGCCACCCGCGGGGAACTATACCAACGAGCTTTTCATCTCGGAATACGTTGAAGGTGGCTCTTTAAACAAAGCTATTGAGATCTATAACGGAACTGGCGTGGCAGTAAACTTGTCCAGCTACTCTGTTAAAAAAGGTCTAAATGGTGGTTTGGCTTGGGACGTCACGCTTGTATTGGGCGATATTGTACTTGCCCATAACGATGTTTATGTAATATCCCGCTCAGATGCTGCAGCAGGCATAGTTGCCGTGGCAGACTTGTTGGACGCCAACTTCAGTAATTACAATGGTGACGATGCTGTGGGCCTGTTCAAAAATGATGTTCTCATCGACGTTGTTGGCCTTACAGATGGTGTAGATCCCGGCACAGGTTGGGCTGTGGCTGGTACAGCAAACGGAACGCTTAACCACACCCTCATCCGTAAACCTACTATCGTTGAAGGCAACACCGTCTGGGCACTGTCTGCAGGAACAAACGCCACTGACAGTGAATGGATCGTGATGGCGCAGGATTATATTACAGATCTGGGATCCCACACCTTCTCCGGCGATCTGCCGATTGCTGCACTTCCCACCTTCAATCCTGCCGGAGGCGGAGTTTACTATGCCCCCATCAATGTCAGCCTCTCTTCCACCACCCCCAATGCAAGCATATACTACACCACAGACGGCAGCATACCGGACAACACCGATCTGCTCTTCGACCCCGCCTATCCGATCAATGTAAGCCAGACCACCACCATCAAAGCAATTGCTTACGCTGCTGGGTATGCCGCCAGTTCAGTGGCCGAAGCCTTGTATGTCTTCCCAGTCGACGTCACCGACATCGCCACTCTCAGAGCGGGAACGTCTGGTGTGTATTATCGCCTGACCAGTGTCGGAGTGATCTCATTCCTGCAGACCTATCGTAATCAGAAATTCATCCAGGATGCCACGGCAGGTATTTTGGTCGACGATGTCAGCGGAAAAATTCAAACTGTTTACAACCGTTATGACGGAATCAGATATCTGGTTGGAACACTCCTTGATTTCAATGGCATGATGCAGTTCACACCCTATACTGATCCGGGTGCCGCCTACAGCACTGGGAACACAATCACTCCACAAGTCATTACCCTGAGTGAATTAGTGGCCAACTTTGAGAATTATGAATCCGAGTTGGTCAAAGTAACAGGTATAACCTTCGATACCGCCGATGGCACCCTCGCTTTCGCCAACGGTACGGTCTACCCGATGAATACCGCCACGATGGAGTTCCGCACCACCTTCTACGATGTGGATTATGTCGGAATGACGGTTCCCGTCGGAACTTGGGATATCATAGGATTGCCCAACACCCGTTATAATCTGAACCAATTCACAGCCCGGGAGTGGGCCGATTTCTCCACCTCCGGCGGCACTCTGGACGCCCCTGTGGTGCAGATCACCCAGGCCGGCGGAACCGTTACTCTCAGCTGGACCGCCATCACCGGCGCGACCGACTATGAGATCTGGTCCGCCAGCGATCCCTACGGCACTTACACCCTCGCCCAGGGCAACTGGACCGGCCTCACCTGGAGCGAAACCTCTGCTGCCATGAAGTTCTACAAGGTGATCGCCAAGAACTAAGTAACTAAAAACCAATAAGATAGCAAACCCGGGAGTCCGCTTCCGGGTTTTTCTTTTTTAGATCGCCCATAGCCCCAGCCTGTGCGCCTCTGGCCCGCCTCCCATTGACTTCCCGTCTGTTCGACGGGTTGTTAACGGGAGGCGAATGGGTTGTGAATGGGATGGGGCTTTGGGCGAAGTGGGCAGGATCCCGCCTGTTTTTGCCAGGGGTGTTTCCCGCGGCCCTACATATATAGTGGGTAACAAAAGGTTCATGTTCAATTTGAGTAGGTCCGTAATTCCAGCGTCGGGGTCCTCGACAGACAACTTGTTGGCTGTTGGGGTGGTCAAGGCTGGGATCCAGTTCTTTTGACGAGTCAGCCGTAGCGCAGCATTCCAATGCTGCGTTGTGGCATCCCGCATGATTGGTATCATGCGCCACGTGGGTCCAAACTAGGTTTGGGGCTGGGCGGAGGTTTATCCCAACAAGTGCAGTAGAGCCATCTTCCTAAAAGAAAAGTGTTGCATATA
>CAZVXH010000036.1:0-22312 GCA_964631015.1 uncultured Candidatus Cloacimonadota bacterium
CTCCGTTCATCTGTTCATCTGTTAATCTGTTCATCCCCAGTCTATTTATTCGTGTGAATTCGTGTAATTCGTGGACAGATCATTCGTGTAATGCACAGAGCCACAGAGAAATTGGGAACAGGCTGCGGATGGTTTCTTCAGAACGGGGTTTGAAGCTTTTCCGCCAGTTTGGCCACCTGGTTTTTCCGCTCCAACTCCCAGGGAATGCTGTAATCCCCGGAAACCTCAGTAAACAGGCGTTGGAGGCAGTGGTGGATGTTGTCGGAAGATTCCATGGCGCAGATGAGGTCGTGGCCGCAACTGGTCAGCAGGGTGGCCGCTTCGCCAAGGCGGGGGACCATCGCCACAATGGGTTTTTGAGCGCGCAGATACTCGAAAACCTTGGAGGTGAGCGTGCCGCGGGGGCTGCTGCTGTTGATCAGCAAGAGCAGGGCGTCGGAAGCGAGCATGGCGGCCAAAGCCTGGCGGTGGCTGAGCTGGGGAATGATGTCGATGAGGTCTTCGATCCCGCTTGTTTCCACCTCGCGCAGGGTTTCGCGAAAAAAGTTGCCGTAGAGCTTCACTCGGGTGTTGGGAGGCAGGGCGTTTTCGGAACGGAGGCGGGCCAGGGCCTGGTAGAAATGGCGCAGACTGCGGCGGGCGTAGATATTTCCGAAATAGGCAAAGGTGAAGCCGGGAGAGGGTTTTGTTTGGGGCAGTTCCACGAAATCGTCTTCGTCCCAGCCGTTGTATACCGTGATCATTTTCCGGGCCAGCTGCGGTCCGAAAGCCCGCGCGGCGTCGGCGCCGATACCCTCGGTGGCGGTGATGATAAGGCTGGCGTGAGCGTAGATCCGCTGTTCCAGGCCGCGGGAGAGATTCCGGTTGAGAGCGCCGCCTTGCAGATCGTAGTCGTTCAGCAGGGTCCAGTAGTCGCGCAGGTCCACAGCGAGGGGGATACCGCTTTCGCGGGAAAGGGCGTAGGCGCCGATCCCGGAGGACCAGGGTCCCAGCGAGATGTAGATCAGATCGGGCTTATGTTCCCGGATGGCGCGGCGTCCGGCCTTGAGCAGAGCGGGCAGCCAGCCGATCTTGTTGTCCACCGGATAAAGCTGGCGCAGGCGGAGTTTGAGCTTTTCCGGAGTGTTCAGATAGAGGCTGGAAGGCCCGGAATTACCTGTGGTTCTGCCTTTTTTCAGCAGGGCCATGGGGTCGAGGGAATCCGCGCGGATGATCGTGGCGGCGGCGTTTTCCCGCAGCAGGGCGGGATCGCGGTTGATGTACTCGATGTCCTTCACGGTGAGCACATCGCAGAAGATGCCGTGTTCGGCGAGGTATTTCACCGTTTTAAGGTTGCGCAGCGCGGCGGGGCCGCCCAGGGGGGGATAGAAATAGCTGATGTAAAGAACGCGCATCTTAGCCGGGACCGAGCTTCCGCATCAGGGCCAGAAGCCGCGGCTCGATCGCCTCCCAGTTGAATTTCTGATCGATGAGGTCGCCGCAGCGTTTGCTCAACAGCCGGTATTCGCTCTTTTTGAGGCGCAGGATGCCGGCCACGGCTTTGGCGATGCTTTCGCTGTGGTATTCGCTGCAGGCGCCGAGGCCGTTTGCCTCGATCAGGTCGCGCATCAAGGGCGTGTTGATCGAAACCACCGGCAAGCCGGCGGCGAAATATTCCAGCACCTTGAGCGGGATGGCGCGGCACATGCGGCGGTTGAGCGGATTGAAGAGCCAGAGGCCCACCCGGCTGCGTTTGAGCAGCAGTCCGATCTTTTCGGCCGGGATCCAGCTTTGGTAATAGATCACGGCGTTGAGGTTCAGCTTGTCGAGCAGCTCGTTGAATTCGCGCTCGACCGCGGGATCGAAGAATTTGCCCAGGATGAGGACGTTCAGCTTGGGAAATTCATTCCGGAGGATGCTTACGCTTTTGAGCAGCTTGAAGACACCGCGGTCCGGGGTGAGGCCGCCGATGTAAATGAGGTCGAAATCCATCTCGCAGATGGTGCTGAGCTCCATCGGGGTCTCGCAAGTGTAGTCCCAGACGTTTTTCACCGGGTAGTTGGGAATGGCGACAGCGTTAACGCGTTTGGCGCGCGGGACCAGCTGGTCCAGGATCTCTTCGCTGACGGCGGTGGTGGCGTCAACCTTACGCTGCAGGCGGCGTTCGAAACCCAGATAGAGGAATCTGGTGAGCCAGCTCAGCGGCGGCCGAAAGCGTTCGGAGAAGGCGTCCGGAAAAAACTCGTGTACGTCGAAGACAACCTTGCACTTGAGTTTGCGTCGCAAAGCCAGGCCCACGTAAACCGTGAGCGGCTCCACACAGACCACGATGTCCGGTTTAAGCTTTTTGGCCTTTTTATAGAGCAGCGGCAGGGCGTACCAGCTGGATTCGGTTTCCACCACGTCCTGATAAGGATTCACCGCGGCGTTGCGGACCCCGCTGGCGCAAAGCAGATGCACCTCACCCAGTTTCGCCAAGCTGCGCGCCATCTTGTAATAGAGGCGCACGTCCGTTGTGTGATGGGAATTGGACACGATGCATATCTTCATTTTTAATTCTCTCTGACTGTGAACACGCTTTTACCGTAAATGCTCCGCTGTCAAGCTGTATTTCGAAAATTGGCAAGACAGGGGGAGGTGGGAACACAGATGACGGGTGGAGATGACGGCGGTCGCATTCACTTTGCTTGAGGATGAGTAAAAAAATGATTGACCGATTCACTGGCTTGGGATTTGCTATATCTTCATGGCTGAAGGCCGGCAGGAAACAGATGGTCCGCAGGCCGGATGAGATACCCTGAGATGGAGATACGATGAACAAAACAATGCTGACCTGGATCCTGGTGATGGCAACCCTGATCTGCCTGACAGGCGGAGTGAACGCTTCGGCCCTGACCACGGAACCGCCGCAAAGATCTTCCGTGGTGGTTGGTAGCGGCAACCAGACGCTGAGGATACCCTTGGATTTCTACTACAAGTCCTCTTTGTTCGAAACCCTCTATTATCCGCTGGAATTGCAGAACATGAGGGGGCGGATCACCAGCCTGGAGTTTTTCAGTAACTTTAGCACCGCTGTGCCGGACAAGCCGGTGAAGGTATGGCTGGGGACCACCAGCCTGGCCGATCTTTCCGGGGGCTGGATCCCCTCCACCGAGCTCAGCCTCGTTTACGACGGAACGGTAAGCATCCCCGCCGGGCCGGACACGCTTACCATACAACTGGACCCACCCTTCTGGTATCTGAACCAGCAAAACCTGGTGCTGCTGGCCCAGAGGATCATGGATGACATTGAATACACTTCCGGAGATAAATTCCGGGCCCAGTATTCCGACCAAGACCGCGCCCGCAAAGCCCAAAGCGATTATACCGCTTTCGACCCCGCGAACCCTCCGGCTACTTCCATGCTAAGCGGGGAATTTCCCCAAACCAGGTTCACCTGGGATCCCGTGGAAGTGGGCATCCTACAGGGAACCGTGGTGGGAACAGACAACTGGCCGCTGCAGAATGCCACCATCCAGGTGCTGGGCACCCAGTTTTCCACGCAAACGAACCACGCCGGAGTCTTTAGCCTGCAGCTCCCCCCCGGGACCTACTCCGTGACGGCCGCAGCCACGGGATATAGTCCCCAGACCATCCCCAACGTGAGCATCAGCTCGGGCCAGACCGCCACGATCAGCTTTACGCTGATCTCGGTGGCCGCTGACGACGCTGTCCTGCCCGGCCCTTCCACCCTGCTGCTAAACCCGCATCCCAACCCCATGGCCTCTGAAACCCTGATCAGATACAGCCTGGCCACGGCCGGTCCGGTGAAAGTGAGCGTTTACGACATCCGGGGGCGATTTATCCGCGATTGGGTGGAAGCCAAAGCCCCAGCGGGAGTTTCCAGCCTGCTGTGGGATGGCAAAAACGAGCGCGGGGAAGCGGTTCCCGGCGGAGTGTATCTGCTGAGGATGAGCGCCGGGGAATACCGGGGCGCGGCCAGACTCATCCTGCTTAAATGATCCCTGCCTGAAAGCGGGTGGGCGGGTTCGTCCGGATAAAGATTGACAACATAAACCCAACTGCAAAGTTGGACTCCTCAAATGTTATCAGGATGAATAATGGAAGAATTACGCGACGACCTGGCCAACCTCCAGGCATACTTTTCGGCCAATTTCGCTCCCGATGAGCGCTCCGCGGCGCAGACCGCCTTTCTGAAGAAACTCTCTGAACTCACCCACGCCCACTACCGGGGCAAGATGCAGACCCTGCCCAAAGCCGGGATCTGGGATTTCAACTGGTTCAATGTGTGGTACACACCCGGGGTCTCTGCCGTGTCCACCGCGATCCGCGATGATCCGGCCAGATCTTACGAGCTGAGCAACCGCGGCAATCTGGTGGCAGTGGTCAGCGACAGCACCAGGGTCTTGGGCGACGGCGACTGCGGCCCCGCCGGCGGTTTGGGGGTGATGGAAGGCAAGGCCATGCTGATGAAATATCTGGGTGGTTTCGACGCCATCGCGCTCTGCGTGAATGACCGTGACGCGGCGGGCAAGCCGGACCCGGCCCGGTTGATCGAGTTTGTGAAGATGCTGGAACCCAGCGTGGGCGCGGTTAACCTTGAAGACATCTCCCAGCCGAACTGCTTCCGCGTTTTGGACGAACTGCGCGCCAGCTGCGGCATCCCCGTCTGGCACGACGACGCTCAGGGCACGGCCTGTGTGACTTTGGCCGGTTTGCTGAACGCCCTGAAGTTGGCGGATAAAAGTATCCAGTCTATCCGGACCGTGCTTTTCGGGGCCGGGGCATCCAATACCACCATCGCCAGCATCCTGCTCCAATCCGGACTGGACCCGCAAAATCTGGTCATGTTCGACAGCAAGGGCGGCCTCCACCCCGGACGCGAAGACCTGGCCCAAAACCCCGCCAAATTCAAGCAGTGGGCCCTGGCCCAGATATCCAATCCGAAACGCTTTGGCACAATGGAAGAGGCGATGCGCGGCGCGGACGTGCTGATCTCACTTTCCACTCCCGGTCCCCACACCGTCAAGCCAGAATGGATCAGGCTGATGGCGCCCAAGGCGATAGTTTTCAGCTGCGCCAATCCCGTGCCGGAGATCTATCCACACGACGCCAAGGCGGCTGGAGCATTCATTGTGGCCACCGGACGGGGCGATTTTCCCAACCAGATCAACAACTCCTGCGGCTTTCCGGGTATCCTGAAAGGCGCTTTACTGGTGCAGGCCAGCCAGATCACCGACGGCATGGCGATCCGCGCGGCCCATTCCCTGGCCGCCTACGCCGAGGCAAGAGGCATCGATCCCAACAACATCGTGCCCCGCATGGATGAGGAGGACGTTTTCGCCCGCGAAGCGGCCGCTGTGGCGGACCAGGCCGTGTTAGAAGGCGTGGCCAGGCTGCCGCGTTCCCAGGATGAGGTATTCGCCCTGGCGGCAGCGGACATCCGAGCATCCCGCGAACTCTGCCACCGCATGATGAATGACGGCAGCATCGCTCCGCCGCCGCGCGAACTGATCCTGCAAGCCTTGAAACACACCCGGCAGCTTATCTCCAGTTAGTATGGACGCGACCACCCGGCAAAAGATCTGGCGGATACTGAGCTTCGTGCTCAAGCTGCTGGTCACGGCCCTGATCCTGTGGGGTATAAGGATCGACGTCCACCAGGTGTGGCAGAACCTGATCAACCTGCCTCTGTGGCTGATCCTGGCCATCGTGGGGCTGGCCGTACTGCGTCACTGGGGCCAGTATCTGGGCTGGCAATACTCTTTGCAGGTCAATCCCCTTTACGAACTCCGGCGCAACGAGGTCTTCGAATCCTACATGATAGGCCAGGCGCTGCGTTTCGCCGTTCCCGGCAGTTGGGGCATCCTGGGCAAGGTGGCCTTTGTTTCGAACAGCAGCAAAGGCGCCGCGTTGATCTCCTGTTTTCTGGAGCGCATCTATGTAACCTGGAGCATCTTCGCTTTTGCCAGCCTGGCATTGCTCTACATTCCCCAGGGAATTCCGGGCTGGGTCCGCTGGCCGCTGTTTGCCTGGCTGATCACGCTGCCGGTCTGGCTGTATTTTGTGCTTTACCTAAACCGGCACTGGACCAAGCTGAGACCCAACTACCTCAGGTATGCCCCCAGGATCACGCTGCTCATGATCGCCACCACCCTGCTGAACCTTTTCCAGTACTGGCTGATGCTGCATCTCACACAGGTGGTTTCCTTTTGGGATGTGGTGAAGCGGATGTCGCTCTCCCACCTTTCCTACAGCATCCCCATCACGGTGGCTGGTCTGGGGCTGAAAGAAAGCTTCGCGATCTCGCTGCTTTCCAAGATCGGCCTGCAGACGGAAAGCATTGCCAGCACCTCCCTGGCCATCTTCATCATCAACGACGTGGTGCCGGCCCTGATCGGCGCTGGGATCTTCCTGAGGGTGCGGGAACCACGCTGAGGCGGCGATGGCGGCGATAAGCATCATCGGAGCCGGCCTGGCAGGCAGCGAAGCCGCTCTGTATCTGGCGGACAAAGGCCTGCAGGTGCGCCTCCATGAAATGCGCCCCGGCAAAATGACCCCCGCCCACCAAACCGGTCTGGCCGCGGAACTGGTTTGCAGCAACTCCCTCAAATCCACCCTGCCGGATACGCCCTCGGGGACGCTCAAAGCCGAACTGCGGCTGCTGAGATCGAAACTTTTACCGATCGCGGAAAGCTGCTCGGTGCCGGCCGGACACGCCCTGGCCGTGGACCGTGAGCTCTTTGCCCAAAAAGTTGATGCCCTGATCCAGGCGCACGCGAAGATAGAACTCATTCGGGAAGAGGTTACCAAGTTTCCCCAGGGGGTCTGCGTCCTCTGCAGCGGACCCCTCACATCCGACGCCCTGGCCGCTGAACTGCAAAGCGTTGTAGGCTCCAGCCAACTCTGTTTTTTCGACGCCATCGCCCCCATCGTGGCCGCCGACAGCATCGACCTCAGCAGGATCTACCGCAAAGACCGCTATGACAAAGGCGACCCGGATTACCTTAACTGTCCCTTCACCCGGGAAGAGTACTACGCCTTCGTGGACGCTTTGATGAGCGGCGAACAGCATCAGGCCCACGAATTCGAGAACGAGTTTTTCCGGGACCTAAAATTCACCTATTACGAGAACTGCACCCCGGTGGAAGAACTTGCCCGCAGAGGCAAAGATACTCTACGGCATGGCGTTATGCGTCCGATGGGCTTGGAACATGAGGGCCACAAACCCTTCGCGGTGCTCCAGCTGCGCACGGAGAATCAAGATCAGACGGCCTTCAACCTCGTGGGCTGCCAGACCATGCTGCTCTATCCGGAGCAGAAACGTGTCTTCCGCCTCATCCCGGGTCTGGAACACGCCGAGTTTCTGCGCTTTGGCTCCATCCACCGCAACAGTTATCTGAACGCGCCTCAGGCCCTGGCCCCCAACCTCACGCTCCGCGAAGCCCGGCAGATCTTTGTGGCCGGCCAGCTCAGCGGTGTGGAAGGCTATATGGAGTGCATCGCTACCGGACTGCTGGTGGCCAAGATCCTGGCCGAGGGAATCCCGATGCTGCCGCCGGAAACCATATTGGGCCAGCTTTGGCGGCGCCTGATCGATCCCCGCCAAACCCATTTCCAGCCGGTAAATGCCAATTTTGGCCTGTTGCCAGCTTTGGAAGTACCCGTCAAAGACAAAAAACTAAAGAAAATGAGCCTGTCCCGGCGCAGCCTGGAGGCTCTAACCCAATTCCTGGAGGAAGAAAATGACTAAACTCACATCCGCCTGCGGACTCGATTGCCTGGCTTGCGAATGCTACCTCGCCACCCAGTCCGGCGACCTGGAGCAGAAGGCCGACATCGCCGTTCGCTGGAGCAAAAATTACGCTCACGCCTTCACAGCTGAAGACATCAACTGCAACGGCTGCCTCAGCGACGGACCCCACTTCAGCTGGTGCGGTAAGTGCCCCATCCGCGCCTGCGCTTTTGGCAAGGGATTCAGAAGCTGCGCGGAATGCGACGCCTTTCCCTGCGAGACCAACAGCTTTCTCTACGAAGCCGTGCCCGCCGCCAAAGCCAACATCCTGTCCAAAAAGAGTGACAACCATGGATAAAGCATTGATCCTCATACTGTTGACCTTGTTGGTAACCATTGGCCTACTCCGGGCGGATGACCTGATCGATCCCGCCGCATTTTGGCAAGACGGCTACTGCGAGCAGACCACAGCCCAAACCCCCGCTGCCGGAGCGGCCAGTATCCGCGCCCAGGTTGACGGTGTCTGGCAGGATTTCCCGCTGGTCGATTTTCCCCAGTCTTTCTGGGACTGGAACCGCTCCCAGCGCAAGGAATATCTGGAGATCTTCCGCGAAATGCTGACCCTGGGCAGCGAAGCCACCCGCAGTCCCCAACTGGCCGGACCCCACAACGGCATCATCGCCACCTCCGGCGCCGCCCGCCAGGATTCCCGCTTCAAGCTGAACAACGCCGTCAAGGGCATGGGCTTTTTGCCTCCGGAAGACAAGATCGGCGAGCTGATCCAGCTCTTGAGCGACAACCTGGAACAGCCGCTGGACGTGAAACTCAACGTATTGGACAGCCTCTACACCAATGCGGAAAAGAATTTCAGCGCCAACCGCCTGGGCTCACTGGAACTCTATTCCGAGCTTAGTTTCGCCACCCAGACCTTCATTAACCAGATGGTGAATCCCGCCTGCGTAACGGTCTGGCTGGACATACCCACCTACAAGATCAAACAGATCGCCCGGCTGCTGCATCCGCTGGATCCAAAGCTCAGCGCCTACGAACGTGACGTGGTGCGATACATCAACCTCATCCACAGCTTTTTCCACGGCGCCTTTCCCCGCGATTACATTGCCGTGATCTACTACAATGTAGAGGTTTACGACAGCTCGCCCGGCCGCAAGGACGCCCGCGGAACCAAGCTCAGTCCCTGAGCCAGGGAGGACCATGTACGACAGGGATCAAGAACTTTTAGTGGAGGAATTCGACCTCGAACCGGATTCCTGGGAAGAGCTCGAACGCGGGGAAAAAACAGCATTCCTGGCCGCAATCGTGCGTCAGGGAGAACCTGAAGCAGAAGTGATGGCCAGTCTGGAAGAGTTGCAGCGTTTGGCCGACACTGCCGGGATCGAGGTTCTGGGCACCTACACCCAAAAGCGCAACCACCCCGAACGCGCCAGCTTTTTCGGCAAAGGCTTTTTGGAAGAGCTAAGCCAAAAAATGCGTCAGGCCCAGGCCGAAGTCCTCATCGTCAACGAAGAACTCAGCCCCATCCAGGGCCGCAACATCGAAAACGATTTCAACATCCGCGTGATCGACCGCACCGAGGTGATCCTCTCCATCTTCCACGATCATGCCCGCACCCGCGAAGCCAAGCTGCAGGTGCGTTTGGCGGAACTGCAGTACCAGCTGCCCCGCCTGCGCAAACTCTGGGGCCACTTCGACAAAGAAAGAGGCTCCCAGCGCTCTTCCGGCGGTGCCGCCACCCGCGGCATGGGCGAAAAACAGATCGAGATCGACAAACGCCTCATCCGCCTGCAGATCCGCAAGATCAACAAAGCCATCACCGACATCACCCACCAGAAGGAAACCCAGCGCAAGCAGCGCGACCGCACCAAAAAGATCTGTCTGGTGGGCTATACCAACGCCGGCAAATCCACTCTCTTCAACGCCCTCACGGAAGCCGGAGTACTGGTGGAGGACAAGCTTTTCGCCACCCTGGATTCCACCTCGCGTCAGCTTAAACTTTCCACCTCTTTTCCCGTGGTGATCTCAGACACGGTGGGCTTCATCTCCAACCTGCCCCACCATCTGGTGGCCTCGTTCAGCGCCACCCTGATGGAGGTGAAGGATGCCGGCCTGCTGCTGCATGTGGTGGATGTTTCGGACGAACGCTTCGGGTATTACATCGACCAGGTGAACGCCGTGCTGGCCAGCATCGATGCCCAGGACATCCCCCAACTGCTGATCCTGAACAAGACCGACCTTGTGGACGATACCTTTGAGATCTTTGTTCGCCGGCGTTATCCGGAAGCGGTGCTGATCAGCGCCACGCAGCGCGAGCACGTGGACGAACTGCTGCAGAAACTTGAGCAACAGCTCTTCCAAAACCGCCCCTGCAAGGTCTTTCTGCCTTACGATCAGGGTTCCCTGGCCTCGCTCCTGCACCAGATCGCGGACATCCAAAAGGAAGAATACCGAGCCGACGGCATCTATCTGGAACTGGTAATCAGTGAAGGCGACCTGCACCACGTGAAAGACTATCTGTTGACATAAAACACACCGCGGAAAAACTGCCCGCGTAATATTATTCGCAACCATAGGAGAAGCAATGTTCCATCAAATCACCGCGGCAGCAGCCGCCGCCCTGATCAAACCTCACAGCCGTCTGGCCATCGGAGGATTTTTGGCCGTTGGCGCGCCTGAAGGCATCATCGACGCCCTCGTGGCCGCCGGCACAAAAGACCTGCACATTATCGTCATCGCCTCGGATTGGGAAAACCGCGGCATCGGCAAACTGGTGGTGAATCATCAGGTGAAAAGCGCCCAGGTTTCTCACATGGGCACCAACAAAGAGATCCAAAGCCAGATGAACTCCGGCGAGATCTCCGTCGAACTCATCCCCCAGGGCACCCTGATGGAGCGCTGCCGCGCTTTCGGGGCGGGATTGGGCGGCGTTCTCACCCCCACCGGGATAGGCACCGTGGTGGCCGACGGCAAGCAGATCATAAGCCTCGAAGGCCAGGACTACATCCTCGAAACCGCCATCCCCAGCGACTTTGCCCTCATCCGCGCCTGGAAGGCCGACCAAGCCGGCAACCTCATCTACCGCAAAACAGCCCGCAACAGCAATCCCATTTTCGCCATGGCCGGAAAGATCACCATCGCGGAGGTCGATGAGATCGTGCCCACCGGCGAACTCGATCCCGAACAGATCGTAACCCCCGGAGTTTTTGTAAATTACATCTGCCTGAGCAAGGAGGCGCAGCATGGATAAGCGCGCGATGATCGGATCCCGGATCGCCCGGGAACTCAAGGACGGCGATTACGTCAATCTCGGTATCGGCCTGCCCACCGAGGCCGCCAACCACATTCCGCCCGGTGTGCACGTGATCTTCCAATCTGAAAACGGCATGATGGGTGTGGGTCCAGCCCCCGCCGCAGGAACCGAGGATCAAGACATGATCAACGCCGGCGGCGGCTTCATCACCGGTCTGCCCGGCGCCGCTTTCTTCGATTCCGCCACCAGTTTCGCCATCATCCGCGGCGGTCACATCGACGTCACGGTACTCGGCGCTTTGCAGGTGGACCAAAGCGGAAACCTGGCCAATTGGATGATTCCCGGCAAGCTCATCCCCGGCATGGGCGGCGCGATGGACCTGGTGACCGGCGCCAAAAAAGTTATCGTCGCCCTGGAACACTGCGACAAGCACGGCAACCCCAAGATCCTCAAACAGTGCAACCTGCCCCTCACTGCCAAAGGCAAGGTGAGCCTGATCATTTCGGACCTTGCCGTGATCGAGGTAACCTCCGGCGGACTGCTCCTGCGCGAAGTAAGCGAAGGCTTCACCGTGGAAGACGTGGTTAAGGCCACCGAGGCTGATCTGATCATACCCGATCATCTCAAGTAAAGGATACGGCAAGAACCGTGGCCTGCTCAGCATATTGGGTTTGCGCGACCAAACATTACCAAAACGTATATCAGTTCAAGATCACGCTCAAGGATGCCAAACCGCCCATCTGGAGACGCATCCAGGTGCCGGAAAACTATCGCTTCTGGGATCTCCATGTGGCCATCCAGGACGCCATGGACTGGGAAGACCGCCATCTTCACCTGTTCACCATAGCTCCTCATCTGAACAAAGACAGGATCGAAATCGGCCTGCCTGAGGCCAAAGAATACCTGAACAGCAGAAACGAATTGATCGCGGACTATTTCAGCGAAGAGAGTTCCGCCGCAGAATATTTGTATGATTTTGGTGACGCCTGGCTTCACAAGCTGCAGTTCGAAAAGATCCTGCCGGCAAAGCAGGATTTGGACTATCCCATTTGCCTTGCCGGAAGACGAGCCTGCCCACCTGAGAACATTGGTGGAATACCCGGCTACCAGCTCATATTGAAAGCACTCAGCGATCCGAACCATCCCGCTCACAAAGACTGCCGCAGATTGGTCGGCAGAAAATATGATCCTGAAAAGTTCGACCCCAAAGCTGTGATTTTCGACAACCCCATATGGAGAGAGAGGATCAGCTTCGGTACAGACCCTATAAATAAGGAATGATCCAATGGTTAACCTCCCCCCCGCCACCGCGCTCAAACTCGGCATCAGTTCCTGCCTCCTGGGCCACAAGGTCCGCTACGACGGTCAGCACAAATACGATGCCTGGCTGGTGGAAACCCTTGGCAAACATGTTACTTATGTCCCCGTCTGCCCAGAGGTGGAATGCGGCCTGCCCGTTCCCCGGGACGCCATGCGCCTCGTGGGTGAGGTGGACAACCCCCGGCTGCTGACCATCAAGGACAGGCTCGACCACACCCCGCGCATGCTGGAATTCTGCGCCCGCAAGCTCTCAGAACTGGCGAAAGCGGAGCTTTGCGGCTTCGTTTTCAAGAGCAAATCCCCCTCCAGCGGTATGGAGCGCGTGAAAGTGTATCCCGCCAAAGGCGGAGCGGGCGAGAAAAAGGGCGTGGGGATCTTCGCGCGGGAATTCATGCGGGCCTTTCCCCTGCTGCCGGTGGAGGAGGAGGGCCGGCTGCACGACCCAGTGCTGCGCGAAAACTTCATTGAGCGCATCTTCATCATGCAGCGCTGGATCGAGCTGAGCCGCAAGCCTTTTTCCGCCGGCGCTTTGGTGGATTTCCATACCCGCCACAAACTGCTCCTGATGGCCCACAGCCCCCAAATCTACCGTGACATTGGAAAACTTGTCGCCACCGTCAAACAGCACACCCCGGATGAATTTGCCAAGCTCTACCTGACCCTGTTGATGCAAGCCACCTCCCATCCAGCCACCCGGGCCAAGCATCAGAACGTGTTGCAGCACATCCTGGGCTATTTCAAAGCTGAACTCACCGCCGCGGAAAAAACCGAACTGCTGGAGCTGATGGAAAACTACCGCGCCCGCCTCCTGCCGTTGATCGTACCTGTGACCCTGCTCAACCACTACGTCCGCAAATACGACAAGCCCTACCTCGCCGACCAGTATTACCTGCAGCCCCATCCGCTGGAACTGGCGCTCCGCAACCACGTTTGAAGACCGGCTCCGTTCCCGGAAACCGCGATTTGCTGTCCCGTATCAGGTCGATCGCGTTGGGATTGGTCATGTTCGCACCACCCCAAGCACTCGCGTCCATCACCCTCCCCTAGCTCACGCCTGATCCTCGTATCCAATGCGGGCATCAGGCGGGAGGCGTATCCGGGTCTTGGGACAGGGCCTTAACGGCCGGGCTTTATCGCTTCAAAAATCCCCGGGGTCCAGACCCTTGGCTCAAGCCAGTACCACCCACCCTATCTGAATTTGAGCCGTTTTTTAGCTATTTCCCCTGCCGGCGCAGTTGGGCCGTGGATTCTCTCAGGTAGAGGGGTCCGAGTGTGGCCAGTTGGTTCAGGTCATAAACTTCCTCCCTGGGAAAGAGGCCAGCCAGGGCGAAGAGCCCGGCAGCGTCCAGTGACGTTTCCGGCACCTCGATGAAAGGGATGTTTCGTTCTTCCAGAGCGGGTTTGAGCATCTTGCTGCCACTGCCCAGAAGATAGGCTCCGCCCAGGTCCCAATCCAGCAGCTCTTCCGTGCCGCAAACCACCGGCCCGACAAGTTCGCCCAGATCCTCATCGTACAGCGTGGCATAGACTTCACGCATCTTGGCGTCAATCACCGCCAGGATTTTGCGGCCGCATTTATAGCGTTGTAACGCTGCCAGCTGCAGGGTGGAAAAGGTAAGCAGAGGAATCTTCAGACCGTAGGCAATGCCCTTGGCTGTGGCAAGCCCGATGCGCAGTCCGGTAAAGGATCCCGGGCCGTTGGCCAGGTACACGGCGCGGATGTCAGCGGGCTGATAGCCGCAGAATTTCAAGGCCGCGTCCACCTGCGGCATCAGGGTTTCGCTATGGGTGATGCTGATGTCGAAACAGGCTGAATAATTCACCCTTTCGGAGTCCCAGAGCGCGATGGAGCCGGAACTCTGCGAGGTGTCGAGGGCCAGTTTCAATTGCCGCTGCTGATCCAGTCGTCGTAGAGCCGCTCAAACAGCAGCTTGTGTTTGGCCTCGTCGGAAGCGAGCTTGCGAAAAAGGGTGGAGAGTTCACTGTCCGGGAATTTGACACTCATCTCGGAATAGAGCTTGAAAGAGTTTTCCTCGCGCTTCATGGCTTTAATGAGGATGTTCTGATAGCTGAGATCGAGGTTTTCGACGTCGGCGCTGAGATATTCAGAGATCTGCAGGTTCGGCACCAGCGGGATCTCGGCCTCTGAAACGCCTCTGCGGCGAATGTTCTCGATCACCACGATATGGCCCATCTCCATGGCTTCCAGTTCCTTAAGCATCTCCAGCTGGTTCTGGAACTTGGCCTCCTGCTGCAACTCACGGTAAAATTGGACGGCTTCACGCTCGCGGGAGATGGCGAAGTCCAGAATGTCATTGTATTCCTGTATGGTCATATCTTCCTCTGCATCAGTTTGGGGTGATAAAACAAGGAAAGCCCGCCAGGAGGCAGGCTTTCCGGATCAGGCAAGTTTATTCGTCGACAGGTTCAAAGAAATCTTTGCCGACGCCGCACATGGGACACACCCAATCTTCGGGGAGGTCCTCGAAGAGGATGTCATCGTTTTCCACGGGGTCATAGACCCACTGGCAGGCAGTACAGATGAATTTTTGCATTTTATGCTCCTTAATAGGTTTCGCAGTGAATTTCGAAAAAGGCCTTGGCATGCTGGCAGCAGGGACAGATTTCCGGCGCTTCGGTGCCTTCATGGATGTAGCCGCAGTTGATGCATTTCCAGAAGAAGCTGCCGTCCTTTTTGAAGACCTTCATGTCTTTGACGTTGTCGTAGAGCTTGCGATAGCGTTTTTCGTGCTCTTTTTCCACTTTTGCCACCAGGCGCCAGGTGAGGGCGATGTCCTTGTAGCCTTCATCTTCCGCGATTTCCGCGAACATGGGATAGAGTTCGGTCCATTCCTCTTTTTCGCCGTCGGCGGCGTATTTGAGGTTATTGAGTGTGCTTTCGGAAGACCAGGCCACCGGGTAGGAGGCCATGATACTCATCATTTCGCCTTCCAAGCCTTGTTTCACCAAGTGCTTGAAAAAAAGTTTGGCGTGTTCTTTTTCGTTGTCAGCCGTTTCCGTGAAGATCCTGGAGATCTGCTCGAAACCTTCTTTCTTGGCGGTGCTGGCCGCGTACAGATAGCGCATGCGGGCCTGGCTCTCTCCAGCAAAGGATTTCATCAGGTTGCCGGCGGTTTGGGTGTCTTTGAATGACATTGTTTTATTTCCTCCAGTTAGTTGATCTCAGGCTTTCCAGAGACCATGCAAGTTGCAGTATTCACGCACGGTGAGTACTTTGTCGGCCTTCACGCGGAAGATCGCCTCGGGGGCGTCGCCGGGCTTGAGTTCGCGGCGGTAGACCTTGTTTTGGGTGCAAACTTCGATCATGCTGATATAGTGCTTATCCTCCATCGGATGCGGCACCGAACCCACGCTGACCTTGATCTTGTCGCCCATTTCAGTAACCACGGGAACGTGTTTTTCCAGCGCGGCATCAACCGTGTTGCCGGCCAGAAGTTTCATCGGCTCGCCGCAGCAAACCAGTTCTCCGGCACCGGTGAAGAGCACCTCCACCAAGTTGCCGCAGATCGGACAGTGGTATATCTGACGCAGTTCTGTCATATTTAACTCCTTGTATTGATGATGAAATCCAAGACTCCGGAGGGCGGCATCTTTTGTCAACAGAAATTTCCGCCCCTGGTCCGGGAAATATTTTGCTTGCCAAAAAAACGAGTATTCCATTAGTGGAAACACACAAGGTTTGCTGAATAAGAGGAACATAATACCCATGAAAAGACTGCTGCCGCTACTGGCCGTGCTGCTCCTGTTGCTGTCCGGATGCGTGGAATACGATGAAGAGCTTTGGCTGAACTCCAACGGTTCGGGCCGGGTGAAGCTGCGCCTGATCCACCACTCCTATTATTCCAATACCCAGGAGATCATGAACAAGCTTGACCAGCCCGGGATCCACCTCGAAGACATCAAAAGAAAGCAAAGCGACTCCAACATGATCTACGAAGTGGAACTGAAGTTCGACAGCATCGAAGCCTTCAACAGCATCAACGACCAACTCTGGTCAGCGGATTTCTGGGGAAACATCACCCTGACGAAGAATGCCAACGGCAACGTCGTTTTGAACCGCGTGATCTCGCTGGGCAGCCAGAATGCCGAAACTGCCTCCACCGCGGAATCTTTTGGCCAGTCCCCCGCCACAGACGACAGCTCCATGTTCGCCGACGCCGACAGCCTTGTGTATGATGAAGACTACATCAACAGCCTCCCGGACGACAACGACATCCTCCAGGGCATCTATATGCAGCAGCAGACCGAACATCCGATGTGGACCTACAAACTCCACCTGCCCTGGAAGGTAATCCACGCCGGCGACAACTCCCAGAACGTCGATCCCGCCAACAAAACGGTTACTTGGAAGTTCGACACCCAAAACATGTGGAACAAAAAGGAACTGATGACCGTGGAGATGAAAAAGGGGATCAGTTGGATAGTCTTCGCGCTGATCGGCCTCGCGGGCGCTCTGGTGCTGTTCTTCATCTTCTGGATGTTCAGGATCAGCCGCCGTTCCCATCTGCACGATGCCATCAAACACCGCCAGGAAAGGGAACAGCTGCCCCGGGAATAAGAGACCGGAGGCGGCAGGGTCTGTGAACTCTCCGCTTAAGAAAAGAACCTGGCCAGACGCGGGATTCAGGTCAGCAACGTCAGCAGACAGCCAAAAATCCCCCCGGCGAGCGCGGCGTAGTGTCCAAAAGTGGGGCGGGACATAGGATAACCGGCTTTGGCATTGCCCGCGTTGATGTGTTTTTGCACTGGAACGAGGCAGAGTATGGAGAGGGCCAGGGTTCCGAGGGCCAGCCCGATATCCGCGAACACGCCTAAGGCCAGCGCGAACACCAGGATGGAACGCGCCGCCAGCCCCAGCATAGCAACGATCCAGAGCCAGCCGTTGAGCGTGTAATCCCTGTCCGGCGACCTTCCGCCCAACTCCTGGTCCATCGCGATCTGCTCAAAGATCCCCACCAGCGCGATGGGGTTCAGCGAATCCCTCCAAAAAAATGCGGAAGTGCGGCCCTGGCGCTGAAAGCGGAGAAAACGCCAGTTCATGTAGATCCAGTAGATCTCGTAGAGCCCGAAGGTGATCACGCTCAGCCAGATCAGCCGGGAAAGCGGCAGATGAAAAAATAGTGGCGCCTGCTGGTCCTCGATCCCAACCAATGCTTTTTCCTCGGCCCAATCAGAGATTTGCACGTCCGATTCGTGCAGATAGCGCGTCAGCTCCGGAATGTCGCGGATCTTCAGCCACCGCGGCGAACGGCTGTCCATCACAAAGGAATCCATATCCAGCACGTCGTCCAGGATCAGCGCCATCATCTCTTTGGGGCTTGCCGGCCCCAAGGTTTTGCCTTCGTGGGTATAAAAATATTTCGCCATTTAAGGTCTGGGGCGGCCTGAACAGGCCACCCCCTGTCTCAAATTCAGAGTTTGCTCATGTAATCCAGCAGATCGACCACGCGGCAGGAATAGCCCCATTCGTTGTCGTACCAGCTGAAGATCTTTGCCAGCTTGCCTTTCACGTTGGTGAGGGCAGCGTCGAAGATGGAGGAATGCGGGTTTCCCACGATGTCGATGGAGACCAGCTCTTCCTCGGAATATTGCAGATAGCCTTTCAGATAGGTCTCGGCGGCCTCTTTCATGGCGGCGTTGAGCTCGGCTTTGCTGGTTTCGCGTTCCAGATTCACGCAGAGGTCCACCATCGAGCCATCCGGTGTGGGCACGCGGATCGCGATGCCGTCCAGCTTTCCGGCCAGTTCCGGAACCACCAGGCCGATGGCTTTGGCGGCGCCGGTGGAGGTGGGGATCATGCTCATGGAAGCGGCGCGGGCGCGGCGGAGATCCTTGTGCGGCAGGTCCAGAATGCGCTGATCGTTGGTGAAGGAGTGGATCGTGGTCATCAGGCCGCCGGCGATGCCGAACTTGTCCTGCAGCACTTTGGCGACGGGCGCCAGGCAGTTCGTGGTGCAGGAAGCGTTGGAAACCACGGTGTGTTCGGGTTTCAGGGAGGTGTGGTTCACGCCCATCACGATGGTGGCGTCCACTTCGTCCTTGGCCGGGGCGGTAAGGATCACCTTGGCGGCGCCGGCTTTCAGGTGTTTGGCCGCGCCTTCCCGGGTGTTGAACACGCCGGTGGCCTCGATCACATATTCCACGCCCAGCTCTTTCCAGGGCAGGGTTTCGGGATCTTTTTCCGCGTAGATCCGAATCGTTTTTCCGTCCACGATGATGCTGTCGTCGGTGTTGCTCACCTCGCCGGCGAAGATCTTGTGCACGCTGTCGTATTTGAGCAGGTAGGCCAGGGTCTTGGCGTCGGTGAGGTCGTTGATGGCCACCACCGCTATTTCGGGGTGGAATTTCAGGATGGCGCGCAGCACGAGGCGTCCGATGCGGCCAAATCCGTTGATGGCTACTTTTGTCATGTATGCTCCTTTTAGAGTAAAATGCTGTTTTCGGCGCTGCCGGTAACGCGGCAGAAGCCCGTCACCGTGTTTTTCATCTTCTCCTCGCCTTTGGCCAGCCACTTGCGGGGATCGAACTTGCCTTTGTCCGGGATGTAGGCTTCCGGCGGCACGTCGGGCGGGCAGACGATGGCGTATTTTTCTTTTTCCCAATAGGCTTGGATCGCCTGGGCCATGTCCATCTGGTAATGCGTGTCCTTGTTGATCTTCACCACGCCGTTGGCGATGGCCACGCGCTGCTGCTCGTCGGTGAGCCCGGAAGCGCCGTGCAGCACCAGACCGCGCTCCACGCCGTGCCGGATCAGCAGTTCGTCGATCTGCTTGATCAGGTCCAGCCGCAGCACGATGTTTTCGCCTTTGGAAACGCCGTGATTGGTGCCCACGGAGGCGGCGAAGAGATCCACGTTGGTCTTCTGCACGAATTCCAGCGCCTCTTCGGGCCGGGTGTACAGTTCGGTGTCCGAAACGATCTCGTCTTCGGTTCCCTTGATGTGTCCGATCTCGCCTTCCACGATGATCCCGTGTTTGTGGGCGATCTCCACCACCTCTTTGGTGACGCGGATGTTTTCCGCCAGATCTTCTTTGGAGGCGTCGATCATCACGGAGGTCACCAAGTTTTGTTCGATGCAGTGGACGATGAAATCAAAATAGTTGGGCGTGGCGTGGTCGATGTGCAGGCCGATCCCGCTGTGGGGGAACTGCGCGGCAAAGGTTTTGATCATGGTGGAGATCAGCGCCGCGCCGGCCTTCATGTCCTGCGATTCGCCGGCAGCGAATTTGCAGGCCCCGCTGCTCATCTGCATCAGGCCGTCGGAATTCACCGCCGCGTAGCCCTGCACGATGGCGCGGATCTGCGTATCGAACACCACGTTCGAAGCGATGATGCCGAAGCGCTGCTTTTTGGCTTTGAGAAATACTTCTCCCAATTGTTTACCGGTTAAAAACATTTATAACCTCCCAGGTCAGTTGTTTTTTGCTTGTCATGGTTTTTTTTAAGTGGCGCTGCTGTCAAGCGAAATCCTCCTCATCCTCCGCGGCTGAGGAGAAATCGGAATCTTCCTCCAACGCGAGCACCTGGGCCGCTTCCTCCACCGGCAGTTCCTGCACCTTGTTCAGTTTTCTCTGGATCTGGCGGCTGCGGTGGCTGGCAGTTTCGATCGAATTGGAGGCTTCCTGCAGCTTTTTCTGCGTGTGCTCCAGCACCTTGCCAAATTTGCCGAATTCGTTTTTCACCGCGCTGAGGATCTTCCAGACCTCGCCGGTGCGCTTTTCGATGGCCAGGGTGCGGAAACCCAGTTGCAAACTGTTCAGGATGGCCGAAACCGTGGTGGGGCCCACCACCACCACCTGATATTGCCGGCGCAGCTGTTCGAAGAGGGCGGGATCGCGCAAAACCTCGGCGTAGAGCCCTTCCACAGGTAAAAAGAGCAGCGCAAAATCCGTGGTCACGGGTGGATTGAGATACTTGTCACGGATATCCCTCGCGCAGCCGAGGATGCGGTTTTGCAGGGCTTTGCGGGCTGTTTCGACCGCGGCGGCGTCACCCAGGTCCCAGGCCTCCACCAGCCGGCTGTAATCCTCGATGGGAAATTTGGCGTCGATGGGCAGGTAAACGCTGTTTTGGTCTTCATCCCGGCCTGGCAGGCGGATGGCGAACTCCACCATCTCGTCGCGCCGCTTGTGCGGCTTGAAATTACGCGTGTACTGCTCCGGCGTGAGCATCTGTTCCAGAATGGCCTCCAGCTGGATCTCACCCATCATGCCGCGGTTTTTCACGTTGGTGAGCACCTTTTTAAGGTCGCCCACCCCGCTGGCCAGGCTCTGCATCTCGCCCAAACCCTTGTGCACCAGTTCCAGCCGCTCGCTCACCAGCTTGAAAGATTCGCCCAATCTCTTTTCCAGAGTGTCGTGCAGCTTTTCGTCCACCGTTTTGCGCATCTCTTCCAGCTTGGTCTCGTTGTTGGCGCGGATCAGTTCCAAGCGACCTTCCAAAGCGGTTTTGAGGGCGTCGAACTGCTGCTGCTGGGTGTTCACCAAATCCTGCAGTTTGCGGGCCAGCGATTCCGCCAGATTGTTCAGCGAAGTGCCCAGTTCCGTGCGGTTTTTGGCGGCGTCGGCATTGATCAGTTGGGTGAGGTTGTTTAGAGATGTGGCGCTTTCCTCGCGGTTTTTGCGGTTTTCGCCGTTCAGATTCTCGTTTTGCCGGTCCAGCGCGGTCACCAGTTCCTTGCGGGTATCGGTTTCCAGAGCCAGCAGGTCCGAGCGCAGGCGCTGCAGGTCGTCGCGCAGATTTCGGTTCATGGCCTCAAGCTCCGTGGCGAAGCGCGTCACCGCCTCCAGCCTGTCATCCGGCGCGGCTTTTCTTCGATAGAGCAGGATGGCGGCAACTGTCCCCCCGATCAGGATCAGCGCGCACAGGATCAGGATTGCCCCAAGCATCGCCGTTTCGCCCTACGAGACCTTGCGCATCAGGTAATACAGGGAACCGATCAGAGTCACGTCCTGATGCTCGTCCGGGTTGATCAGGATGGGCTGGTATTCATCGTTGAGCGATACCAGGATGATCATTTTTTCCTTGTCGTCCAGCACCAGGCGTTTCAGCGTGATCCCGCCGTCGATGCGCAGCGCGCAGATCTGGCCCGCCAACTTCTTCCAGTCCTGGTTTTGACGGATCAGCACCAGATCGTTGTTGAACACCGTGGGTTCCATGCTGCTGCCGTTCACGCGCAGGCAAACGTAGTCGTCCATCACCCCGTGGATCATGCCCCGGCGGATGGTCAGAAACTCCATGTAGGTCTCAAAATTCTCCACGGGCGGGCCGGCCGCGATCTCTCCGGATACCGGAATGTCCAGCAATTCGGCCCAGCGTTCCTGCTCGCGCGAACGCACCAGCACGTCCAGCTCACTGTTGATGAAATTGCGCACCTGCTGCAGCTTTTCCTTGGTTTTTTGCCGCGTATCGCGCGGGTCCACCCACATCGGGCCTTTGCCGGTGATCAGCCAGTGCAGATTGACGTCGCAGAGTCTGGTGAGCAGCAGCATCGTGTCTGTGGACGGCCGGATCTTGCCGGATTCGATCTGGGAAATGGCGGATGGCTTAACTTTCAGCTTGCTGGCCAGGGCGCTTTGCGTAACCTTCAGGTTCAAACGCAGGGCTCGCATTCTTTTTCCGATCATGTGATTCCTCCATATGAGCTTGTTCTTCGCTCCCGCCGCGCGGGAACCTTGTCGCTCGGAACCCATTTTTTCGTCCCGCCCGCCCCTGTCAAGCGCTATTTTGTAATTCGCGCTAATAGCCGCCGGCAAACCCGCCGATTTCCCGTTCCCCTCCGGCGATCAATACGGGATAAATACGGGATCAATACGGATTTCATCCGTATTGATCCCGTATTTATCCCGTATTGATCTCGGGAGCCACGCGGGGTAAAAAAGGGGGAAATGTAAGTGGGTATAGAGTATCAAGTAAATCTGCAAATAGTATCACTTTCGCTGCAAATCGCTGTTTTTAGTGAGACCCCAGTATCAGGATTTCTGCAAATCGGT
>CAZVXH010000037.1:0-21219 GCA_964631015.1 uncultured Candidatus Cloacimonadota bacterium
TGTAGTTGTTGCTGTCCAGATGCAGAATCTGGCCGCGCCACTCCACCTTTTCCTCGATTCCCGCCACCAAATGGTGACGCGTAAAATTCTTGTCACTGGCGATCAACAGCCCGTGATATTTGCGCTGGTTGATCAGGTTGCCGGTTCCCAAAGCGTAGGACCCCAGCTTGTTGGTCAGGATCCACTCATGGTGATGGGTCTCCATGAAATAGTTATTCACTGAACCCCCTTGAATCAGTAGTATTTTTGCTAAGTGTGGAATTTTATCCACCCCCCTGTTTTCGTCAAGTCTTTTGTTGATTATTTTCCATTGTCCCGGCTATACTGCAGACCGACAATGAAATAAAGTTCTTTGGGCAGGTTTGGCCGTTCCGCCCCGGCGATCATTACGGGATAAATACGGGATCAATACGGATTTCACCCGTATTGATCCCGTATTTATCCCGTATTGATAATGGGAGCCATGTAGGAAATACGCGCTTTTTGTGTGGAGTGAAACCGGAGCGAAAACATGAGTGTTGCCAGTGAATTTTGGGCATGGTATCCCGAAGCTTCTTGACAGCTGATCATTGTATCCGGCTTTTGTTCCGGCATGGATAAACTAAGATTGAGACCGGAAGAGCCGGAAGATCACCGCCGGGTGGAGGAGATCACCCGCGAGGCCTTCTGGAACCTTTATGTTCCCGGTTGCGACGAACACTATCTGGCGCACACGCTGAGGCAGGCGCCGGCTTTCATCGCTGCACTGGACTTCGTGGCGGAGTTGGAGGGAAAGACCGTGGCCAACATCATGTACGCTGCGGCCACTATCAGAACTGACGCGGGTTTGGAGTACAAGGTGCTCACATTTGGCCCGGTGAGCGTGTTACCCGAACATCAGAATCAAGGCATCGGCAGCGCTCTGATCCGCCACACCCTGGCGCTGGCGCGGCAGCTGGGGCACAGGCTGGTGCTGATCAACGGCGATCCAAACTACTATTGCCGCTTCGGCTTCGTGGCCGCGGAACTTTTTGGCATCCACGGCACGGAGGGTTGGTTTTCGCCGGCTTTGCAAGCGCTGGAACTGGCGCCCGGAGCTTTGCAGGGCATCAGCGGGACCTTTGTTGAAGGAGAGGCCTATCGGGTTGATCCTGAGGCCGCGGCCGCTTTTGACCTCAGCTTTCCACCCCGGGCAAAGGAAGAAACGCCCTCTCAGACGAGGTACCGGGAACTTTTAAGCCTGGCGCACAGGTAACCCCGGGGTTGGAAAAGAAAACCCCGGGAAGACAGGCCGGGACTTGTTTCCGGGGTAAAATGCGGATGGGATGAGGGGGCGGGTGATCAGCGGACTGAAATTACTTCCGCCACTTCGGGAATTTCTTCCTTGATGATGCGTTCGATGCCGGCTTTGAGGGTGAGGGTGGCCATCGGACAGCCGTTACAGGCGCCTTTGAGGCGCACCTCGACCACGTTGTCCTCGCGGACGTTTACCAGTTCCACGTCTCCGCCGTCGGCCTGGATGGAGGGGCGGATCTTGTCCAGTATGGTTTCAATTCTTTCTGTGGAGATCATGTTTTGTTCCTTTGGTTGAATTTTATTGTCTCTGCCGATAAATTAATAAGAAAAGCGCGGAAGACAAATCTTCCGCGCCGATATGCTTGTGCCGTTTCTGACGGCTTAGGTTAGAGTTTGTAGGAGATGCCGATCTTTCCACCGGAGACGGAACCCCCGCCGAATTCAACATTCACGCCCAAGCGGTCGGTAAAGTAGTAGCGTCCGCCGACTTGCACGCCGAGGCCGAGGCCGGAGTTGTAGCCGCCGGTGTATTCGCTGTCAGCCAACCAGATGTCAAAGCCGAGGTTGAGGCCGGCATAGAGGTCCGTATTGGAAGGAAGATTCAGCAGGTTGACGAAGTGGTAATTGCCATTGGCATAGATGCCAACCCAAGTGCCATAGCTATGTAAGCGAGCTGAGACTTCACCGCCGACGGTGATGTCCGGGGTGATGCCGTAATCTAAACCCACATACACGGGCAGGCCCCAAGTGGAGAAGCCGGTTCCGGCGTTAACCTGCATTTGGCCTTTGTTGAGAGGCAGCGCGAACATAGAGGCCACGCCGATGACGAGAACGAGTAAGACAAGTGCCTTTTTCATTTTTCATCCTTTATTCTTTTGTATTACCCCCGCGCCGTAGTGGACGGGGGCGTTTTTTTGTTTTACCAATGTAAATATATTAAGCCGCTGGGGAGGGTTGGCAAAATTATCTTGTCAGGGCCTGCTTGAATGCTGGCCAAAAAAATCGGTACCAGGGCCAGGGATTAAATCTGCAGGCGCCAACACACTGAGCGCCAGCCGGATGCGAAGATCATGTGAAAATCCCCAAACCGGCTTCTCGCAGCGCAACCTACACTCTATGGGATGGTTGGGAACACTCTGCCTACATTGGCAGACTTGTCAAGCAATAATTGCGTTTGTTCCAGTGGCAGTGGTTCAGGCGCTCTCAGCGCGGGAAGCCTTAAAAGATGCAAAGTGCTGCGAAGAAATATATTATGACTGGATTACAGACTGCCAAAAAGATCATTGATACAGAGCCTGGACCCGAAAAAATCTGCGGGGTCCATCTCCCAGGCGTTCAGAGTATTCAGGGTCAGTCACCGAGACTTCGTGGACAAAGGTTCCGTCCGCGGAATCACTGTGCCAAATGGCGTAGGAGGTGGCGAACGGTAGGGGAGGCCACCGCAGCCACAGGTAACCATTTTCCAGAGTGATCACGGGTTCTGGCGATTTTTGCCGCAGCAGGTCGGAAAGGCTGTATCTGGCGCTCTGGAGGATCTCCCGAGTGAGGGAGTTTTGCAGCCAAATGAGCACTTCGATGTTACTCTGTTGCCAATCTTCTTTGAGGACAAACTCTGTTTGCAACTGCAATTGGCCCGCCACAGCGAGCGTATCCAGGTTGACCGGAGTTCCGTTATGGTCGGGCACCATCATCCGATTCACGAAATTCACCTCGGTATTGTTTGGCCACCAGTTGTGGGGGATGGAGGTTTCGGTGACGGCCAGGTGCAGTACCACGTGGGAGTTGGTATCCGCCTCTGCTTTGACGACATCGATCTGCACCAAGCAGGTAAGGCTGTCCCGGATTCCGCTGGCCATAAGAGTGTATTTCGCGGGTGTCAGCATACGGGTGTTCAACCGGGCCAGATATTCGGGATAGAGCGAAGTTCCGGAGGAGGCGCTGCTGCAGGGGTCGAGGCCGTCAAAAAAAGCTGTGGGAGTGCCGGTGACGCCATAATAGTCCCGGCGGCCAAGGGTGGTGAGGGTTTGAAAGGGATCGTTGAGATGATCGGTCAGCGGCGCGACAGCATGCCCGTTCGCGTCGAGGTCGTCGAGGCCCCAGGCAGCTCCGGGACAGGCGGTGCAGGTGGTGCTGGTAAAAAGTTCCACCACCACGAACTGGCGGGGAACAGCTTGCAAGTGGATGAACAAGATCGTTCCCAAAAGCAAGATCAGGTGTTTGGTTCGCATTCTCTTTCCTTGCATCAGCGCGGGAGCAGTATATCGCTCCCGCTGGTTTCTGAAACCAAATGATGCTGGGAATCAGTCCGAGGAGTTTGGTTTTGTTGTCAAGTAGTATAACGCGGGAATGATCACCAGGGTGAGAAAAGCTGAAACAAGCAGGCCTCCGATCACCACGATACCCATCGGCATGCGGATCTCCCGGCCGGCCGGGCCGATGCCCAAAGCCATGGGCAGCATACCGATGGAGATGGCCAGGGTACTCATGATGATGGGTTTGAGCTTGGCTTCGCCGGCCTCCAACAGCGCGTCGTGCGGCTCGATCCCCAGTTTGCGGCGCAGGTTCGCGTAGTCGAGCAGCAGGATGGCGTTGTTGACCACGATCCCCACCAGCATGATGATGCTCATCAGCGAGACCAGGTTGAAGGTCTGGCCTGTGATCAGCAGGGCCAGGATCACTCCGATCACGGCCAAAGGCACCGTTGCCAGGATGAACAGCGGCTGCACGAAGCTTTCCAGCATGGCCGCCAGCAGCATGTAGGTTAGCAAAACAGCCAGGATGAGGGTTTTGATCATGTCGCCCACCGTGTCCGCGAGCATTTCGGCGCTGCCGCCCCAAACGATCTTGTAGCCGCGGGGCAGTTCAAGATCCCCGAGGTTCTTATTCACATCCGCGATCACGTCGCCCATGGTGGCGCCCGCGGCAATATCGCCGCTGAAAACCACTGTCTTGCTGCGGTCGCGGTGGGTGATGCGGTTGGCCCCTTCGCCGAAAGAGACGTCCGCGAGCTGGGAAAGCAAATAGGGTTGGTAGTTCACCACCACGTTGAGGTTGCCGATCTTGTCCGGGGAATCCACCGCGGCGTCTTCCAGCGAAAGCTTGATGTCATACTGGTTGTCGCCTTCGTGATACTGGGTGGAAACCATGCCCTCGACCGCGGCGCGCAGGGCCAGCGCGAGATCGTAAACCGTGGCACCCACCGCGGCCATTTCAGCGCGTTTGGGGGTGACTGTGAGTTCGGACCGGCTGCCACGGGTACTGGTATCCAAATTGGTGAGGCCCGGGGTATCCTTGATGTGGCTGATGATCTGGTTTTTAATCTGTTCCAGGCGCGCGTTATCCTGCCCCTGGAGATAGAACTCCAAGCCTGTGTCTTCGCCAAATCCGGAACTGATCGCGGTAACCTTGATCCTGGCGTTGGGGATGTCCGCCAGTTCTCTGGTGATACGGTCCGCCAATTGTTTGGAATTGAGTTTGCGCCGCTTTGCCTCCACCAGCTTGATGCTGCTGGAAGCCAGATGGGTGCCGACGTCCACGTAGCCTGATGAACCCAGGTTCGTGATCACGTGGCTGATCTCTTTGTGTTTGCCCAGACGCTGATGGATGGTGGCCAGGGTCGCGGCTGTCTGGTCGAGGTTGTAGCCCTGAGGCAGTTCCACGCTTAAAGACATTTCGCCCTGGTCCATTTCCGGAATAAATTCCAGGCCGATCACGGGGATGAGGGCTAAGCTGAGGATCAGCACCGCCACGGTGGCCAAAATGATGGCCCGGCTGCGTTTTTTGGAGCTTAACACCCGGCCCAGGAAGCGTTTGTACCAGGCGGCGAATTTGCCGAAGAGACGGTCGAACCGCAGGCCGAAGCGGTTCGTCTTGGTTTGTTCTGAAAGCAGTCGCGAGGCCAGCAAGGGGGTAACGGTGAAGGCCGTAATGAGGGAAAAGATGGTGGCGAAAGTGACCGTGAGGGCGAACTCGCGGAAAAACTGGCCCACCAGACTGCTCATGGTGGCCAAGGGCAGGAAAACCACGATATTCGTGAGAGTGCTGGCCATCACGGCGAGGGCGATCTCGGAAGTGCCGCGCCTGGCCGCTTCCCGGCGGTTGTGGCCCATGTCCTTGTGGCGAAAGATGTTTTCGATCACCACCACGGAGTTCGACACCAGCACGCCCACCGAGCAGGAAATGCCGATCAAGGAGAGCAGGTTGAAGCTGTAGCCGGCGAGCTGCATAAACATGAAGGTGGAAACTATGGAAATGGGCATGGACAAAGCCACGATGACGGTGGAGCGCCAGTCGTGGAGGAAAAGCAGCAGCACCAATCCCGTGAGCAGGATGCCCAGCAGGATGTTGGAGAAAGTGTCGTTCACGGTGCCGCGGATGAACTCCGAAGCGTTGCGCACTGTGTTCAGGGTGGTTCCCGCGGGCAGGTCGGGCCTGATCTCCTCCACCAGTTGGCCTACTTCCCTGGCAATGTTCACCACATTGCCGTCGGAGGCGTTGGTGAGCGAGATGCGCACCACATTATCCTGGATGGTTTGGGTGGCCACATTGTGGAAGAAGGCCCGGCTGCGCACCTCTTCGGCGCTGTCTGAAATCTCGGCCAGGTCACGCAGTTTCTTCATGCCGAAAGCGGTGGGTATATCCGCGTCGGCGATCTTGTCCAGGCTGGAAAACTGGCCCTTGAGGCGCACGGAATACTCTTGAGAGCCACGTTTGAAGTTACCGGCCGGCATATCCAGATTTTGCGCCGCCAGGATCTGCAGCAGCTGAGCCAGCGAGATCCTGTTTTCATAGACCACCTGGTCTTTGAGGGTCACGTCGATCTGACGCTTGGCGCCGCCGGTTACCGCCACTTCGCCCACTCCCGCCACTTGGCCAAACCGGTCTTTCAGCTTGGTGTCGGCCAGTTCGAAGAGCTCGCGGGCATCCATGTTTCCGCTCAAAATGATGTCCATGAAAGGCACGGCGTTCATGTTCATCTTCATCACCACCGGCTTTTCGATGGCGTCCGGCAGTTCGCGGATAATGGCGTCGACCTTGTCCTTGATCTCCTGGTTGGCGATATCCACGTTCTTCTTCATCTTGAAGGCCACCATAACGATGCTGGCGTTTTCCAGAGAATAGGACTGGGTGTAATCCACCAGGCTCACGGTGGCGATGGCGTCCTCGATCTTTTTGGTGACCTGCGTTTCCACCTCGGTGGGTCCAGCGCCGGGGTAGACCGTTTGGATCACGATGAAGGGCAGATTGACTTCCGGCATCAGATTCAGCGGCAGCGCGAAATACGCCAGGGCTCCGAAGACCACGAACACCAGCACGGCCATGACGATCAGCACGGGGCGGTTTACGGAAAGATCTGAGAGGAACATGCCGCTTCCCTTACTCCACCACGCGGATGAGCGCGTTTTCCGAGATCAGGTTGATCCCTTCCGTGATCAGCTGGTCGCCCGGCTCGAGTCCGGACACCACTTCGAACTGAAGCTGGTTGTCCATGCCGGTTTCGATGGGGCGCTTGACCGCTTTGCCATTAACGTTCACCCACACGTATTTTTGGCCGTTTTCCGTAACGATGTGTTCCCGGTTGACCACGACCACATCCGGCCGCGATTGAGTTTGCAGCTTGATCTCTGCGGTGGCGCCGTAGCTGATGCGCTGGCCCGCAGCCGGGAAACTCACCTCCACCGGAACGGCTTTGGTGTAGGGATCCAGCGCGAGGGAGATCTTGCTGATCCGGCCAGAGAGCACATCCTCCCCGATCGTGGCGGTGGCGGGAGTACCTGCTGTGAGGCCGCGGGTCACTTTGTCGGGAACCGTGAGCTTGGCTTTGTAGCCGCCGGTGCCGGAAACGGTGAAGAGGATCTGGCCGGGATAGCTCATCTCGCCGGGGTTCACCGCCACGCTGGTGAGCACGCCGCTGATGGGGGCGCGCACAGTGATCAGCTTGCGGCTGGATTCCAGATTCGCCCGGGCGAGTTTGAACTGGGTTTCCGCGTTGTCCAGGTCCTGTTGTGAAATCGCCCCTTCCGCGTGCAGATTGCTCAGCCTGTCGTAAACTTGTTTGGTGGCGCTGAAACCGGTCGAGGCCTGTTCGAACTGGGCGCTGGGCGTGTTTTGGGGAAAGGTTACGATCACCTGTCCGGCGGAAACCCTGTCTCCCACTTTGGCGCTGACGCCAGCCACCACCTCGGCCAGCATCGACAGACCATAGGATTCGGAGCTGCCGCCCAGGGTCGCGTTGTAGCTGAGTTCTTTGCTGAAAGTTTCCGCGGCCACGGTTTTCACGCGCACGGGAACGCCCTGCTCCTTTTGCAGCTGCTGCATGCTTTTGCCTTCCTGGTTCTTGCCGCCGCAGGCCGCCAGTAGCAGGATCAGACAGCTGGACACGATCAAAAGTGCTTGTTTCATGTTCGGTATCTCCGTTTATAAAGTGGTTCCCAGCGATTTCTGAAGTTTCCGGGTGGCGGATATCACCTCATAGATCGCCTGGTAATATTGTAGTTTGATGGCGGAAAGGGTGGTTTGGGCGTCGAAAACTTCCAGCTGGATTCCCACCTGGTTTTCGTAGCGGACCCGCGCGAGCTCCAAGGCCAGCTCCGCCATTTGCATGTTTTCCTGCTGCACGCGGTAGCTTTCTTCCGCGTGGCGCAGATTATGGTGGTTTTGGGTGATCTCGAGGCGGACCAGGGCCGCGAAGTCCTGCTGCTGAAGCTGGGCCAGCAGAAAATCGTGACGGGCGGCCCGAACCCTGGCGCGGGTGGAGAGGCCGTCGAAGATGGGGATGGAGATGCCGATCCCCACGCTGTAATTGGTGCCGAAATCGTCAGCTTCGATGGCAAAGTCGTTGGCCGCCGTGTAGAGAGAGGCGCTGGCCTGCAGTCCGAGCGTGGGCAGATAGTTGCCCCGCTGAATTTTCCACTGCAGTTCTTTGATCTCCGCGGCCAAGCCCGCCATGGCCAGTTCGCTTCTGTTGGCCAGGCCCAAAGCCACCGCTTCCTCCAAACTCAGATCAATACGCTGAGGCAGGGAAAAAACTCCCTCGGGAACCGCGCTTTCCTGTTCGTCGCCGATCTGCTTGCGAAAGGCTGCCAGCGCCAGGTCGCGGTTGTTGGTGGCCTGTAGAAGCTGCGGTTCGAGTTTCGCCACTTCCAGCCGGGCCCGCAGGATGTCAAACTCCGCCACCAGCCCTTCCCGGTTAAAAAGTTCCACCTGCGCCACATGGCGCTTGACAGTAGCCAGTGCTTCCTCCTGCACCGTCACCAGCTTCGCGGTGAGCAGGCAGCCGTAAAACATCTGGATGGTCTGCAGCACCACGTCCTGCTCTTTCACCTGCAGGTTCAGGCGACTGATGTCGCGGTAGCGTTGGGTGGCCTTCAAACCGTTGCGCAGCCTGCCTCCGGTGAAGAGAACCTGCTCCAATTGCAGCGAAGCGGCCAGGGAACCTTCGTTCATGGGCGAGGAAGGCAACAGCGAATTGGCGAGGCCGGATATCGACCCGGCCAGCATATAGTCGTTATCGCTGGCGGTAAGGGGATTGAGCATCTGGGTGAGGTCGATGGGTTCGGAAAGAACGGACTGAGGCAAATAGGTGCGGTCCAGACTGTACTGGCCGGCCAGGCTCAGCTTCGGATAAAAACCGCCTTTCACTTCGTAGTATCCCTGTTCCGCCCGGCCGATCTCTTCCCTGGCCATCAGCAAAGCGCTGTTGCGCTGTCTGGCCAGGGCCACGCTTTCCTCCAGACTGATGCCCTGCAAGCCGACTGCCACCATTACCATTAGTGTGAGAAATATATGGCGTATCATGGTTCATGCTCCGTCGGATTTTAGGCGCGCCGACTTTTCCTGCCCCGGCTTGATGATGCCGTGCAGCAGAAGTTTCACGATCATCTCGTGATCCCGCTCAATGCGCCGGATGATCTTGTCTTTTTCCTGGAGGTCGATCCAGCTGTCGCCCAGCATGAACCAGTCGTTGATCAGTTCGCTGAAGCGCTGGGGGTCCACCCAGGCGTTGATGATGCCGATCCGCTGTCCGTATTCCATAATGCCGGCCAGCAGGGCGTTCATGCGGGTGTGGTAATCGTCGCGATGCACTTCCAGATTTTCCAGATAATCCGCCGGGATCTGGTGCATGGCCTCGATCAGGATGGGCATGTGGGCAAAGATGTAGGTCATCGGCAGACGCAGGAAACAGGACAGCTTGTCCTCAAAGCTCTCCGCGGATTCGATCTCCGCGTCCAGCTTGGCAAAGAGTTCCTCGGCCTTGGCGCTGAAGGCGGCGATGAACAGCCGTTCCTTGCTGGGAAAATAATAGTAGATGGTGGCCTTGGCGATCCGCGCTTTGGCCGCCACCTCGTCCAGGGAGGTTTTGTTGTAACCCCAGCGGGAAAACAGTTCCGTGGCCGCTGCCAGGATGCGTTCTTTTTTGTCCGGGATGGGACTCATAGTCCACCTCGCTTGTTGCAAAAGTGCTGTGGGAGCGGCTTTCCGCTGCCAAGCCTCAAACATTCGACCAATTAATATCAAGCGGTCGAAAGGTCAAGCTTTAATCACAAGTCTTACAACAGGGATTGTGGATAAATATCCTCAGGTTAGGGAAAAGATTTGTGCTGACGGGGTTTCAGCCGTTTTTACCTTTCAGACCGCTCCAAGCCCTCTCTCATCCGCCCCTCATCCGCCTCCCGCCCAGTTCCCCCCTGTTAGGCGGGAAGTGTGGGGGAGGCGATGTGGAAGTGAATGGGAAGGGGCTATGGGCGGGGTCGGCTGGATCCCGCAGGGTTTTGGCAGGGATAAATCCCTCGACCCTCCATGTATAGTGGGTAACAATTACCGGAGGTCTTAACCCCGCAAGGCCGCGGCCAGGCGTCGCTGAACTTCCTTCAAACCCATAATGGCAAAGGTGGTGGGCAGTTCGGGTCCGTGGGCTTGGTGGATCAGGGCAAGGCGGAGCGGCGTGTAGTAAGCCTTGCCTTTGAGGCCGAGTTCGGTCATGCCGTTTTTTACGATGGCGTCGAGGTTGGCAGCGTCTATATCTCCATCGGCTGGCAACTGGGTTTGGAACCAGCGCAGCACCTTTTGGGAAGCTTCAGTTTGGAGGAAGGCCAGGTCTTCGGGGCCAAGCTCCGCGGGACTGAGAAACATCTTCGCGTATTGCGCGAGCTCAGGCAGCAGAGTGCAGCGTTCGCGCGCCGCGGCCACGATTTGGGTGAGCGTGGCAGTGTCCGGCAGCGGCAGTTTTTCCTCTTCGAACCAAGGCAGGGAGCGCTCCACCACAACTTCCAGGGGCAGATTGCGCAGATACCAGCCGTTCATCCAGTCCAGTTTGGCCAGGTCGAACACGGCCCCGGATTTGCTGACCCGCTCGAGGGAAAATTCCGCGCAGAGTTCTTCCAGACTGAAGGTTTCGCGGTCATCCGCCCCGTGCCAACCCAGCAGGGCCACGAAGTTGATCAGGGCCTCTTTCAGATAGCCTTTCTGGAGGTAGCTTTCCACGGAAACGTCGTTCATGCGCTTGGAAAGCTTGCTGCGGTCGGGATTGAGGATGAGGGGAAGATGCACCCAAAGCGGTGTCTGCCAGCCCAGGCATTCGTGCAGCCAGATGTGTTTGGGCGTGCTGGAAAGCCATTCCTCGCCGCGGATGACGTGGGAAATTCGCATGTAATGGTCGTCCACAACGGCGGCCAGATGGTAGGTGGGGAAGCCGTCGGATTTGAGCAGCACCTGGTCGTCGGATTGGGTGGCATCCATCTCCACGTGTCCCCGGATAAGGTCGTCAAAGCTGAAAACCCGGTGGTCCGGCATTTTCAGACGGATCACGTGAGCTTCGTTACGCTCCAATCTGGCCTGGATCTCGGTTTGGGAGAGGGCCAGGCAGCGGCGGTCGTATTTCACGAATTCGCCTTTTTGCTGCTGCTCCTCGCGCATTTGGGCCAGGGTTGGCGGAGTGCAGAAACAGCGGTAGGCATGGCCGGAATCCAGCAGCCGCTGGGCTTCGCGGTGATAGAGTTCCAGGCGCTCGCTCTGCACGTAGGGTCCGAAATCCCCGCCGCGGCCGGGTCCTTCGTCGATGTCGATGCCCAGACGCCGCAGCGAGGCCAGCAGGTTTTCCACCGCGCCTTCCACCAGGCGGTTGCGGTCGGTGTCCTCGATACGCAGGATGAAGGTTCCGCCGGTGTGGCGGGCGAAAAGAAAATCGTAGAGGGCGGTGCGCAGGCCGCCGATGTGTAAAAATCCCGTGGGACTGGGCGCGAAACGGACACGTGTCATGCTGATTCCTTTGTCAAAGCTTTGAATTTGCCGAGGAGGCTGTGGTGGATCACGCGGTAATGAGGTTTGTAGAGGTAGCGGTAGTCGGTGGTGTGTGAGGGCATGTTCCCGGTTTGCAGGCACGCGTCGATCAGGGCGCGTTCGGTAAAAGTGGGGAGGAGGAATTCATTCACCACCGGGAGGGCTCTTTTCCAGGTGCTTTGCCAGTCCTGATGGGTGAAGGAATCCTGCAGCCGCGAAGCCAGAACGCTTCGCGTGAGTAACTCGATTCTGGCAGGGTTTATCTGCTGAATTGCCTCCCGCAGCAGCTGATCGCGCAGCAGATTGCTCTTTGGCCCCGCCAGGTCCCGGTTCCCGGTGAGGGCGATCAGGTTCAGCCGCACGAAGCCTTTGCCGCAGCCGATGTCCTGGCTGGGACCGCAGCTTTGGGTTTGAATGCCGGCCAGCTCTTCCCGGATGTCGGTGCTGATGGCCACGGGATCCGGAACGATGTGGGTGGGGCCGTAAAAGGCCTGGTGCAGCAGCTTGTAGAGGTCGGCGTAGCGGGCCATGGGGTGCTCGGCCAGTTCAGCTTTGATGAGCTTGCGCAGTTGAGCGGCGTTGAAATCAGGTTTGATCAGCGGCATAGACAGTTTCTCCGGCGCGGATGATGAAAGTTGTTTGGGAATCCGGCCAGTGGAAAGGCCGGGTAAAATCGGTGTTCATCACGCTGAGGTCGGCATAGTAACCCGCGGCGATCTGTCCGCGGACATTTTCCTCGTGATTCAGCCAGGCGTTGTTGGTGGTGTAGATGCCGATCGCGTCCGCGGGGGAGAGCCGCTCGGCCGGATCGTGGTGATGGATGAGGGCGTGGAGCGACATGGCGATATTCAGATCCGTCACATACCAGTCGCTGGAGCCGCAGACCCGGACGCCTTTTTGGGCGAAGCTCCCGAAGCGGTTCATGCTCCGGCTGCGGGAACCCAAACGCCGGGCGTAAAGTCCGTCAACCCCGCCCCAGAGCAGATCGAAGGCCGGCTGCATCACCGGCACGGCGCCGGAGGCGGCGATCTCGTCCAGCAGCGGGTCGGGCGTAAGTTCGCAGTGGATAAGTTGGTGCCGCAGCGCTTGGACCTCGCTGGCCGGCTGGCTGGCGTAAGCCCGGTTGATCTGCCGGATGGCAGCGTCGCCGATGCAGTGTACGCAAACCTGCAGTCCCTGCTGATGGGCGCGGGATACGAAATCGGCCCAGAACTGGTCACTTTGATACAGGTTTCCGCGGCTGTCGCTGTCGGCGTAAACTTCGCTCAAGGCAGCGGTGCGTGAACCGATGGAACCGTCGGCGAGGATGCAGCCGCCGATCCTGCTGGAGTCGAGCTCCAAAGCGGCGGCGATATTGAAGCTCTGGGGGTAGAGTTCAAAGCTCACGGGAAATTCTGCCAGCCGGTCCCGGATCAGGCGGTAGTGCTGAACGCTTTGCTGGGCGTCGCCGATCATTGTGTGGATGGTCGCGAAGCCGCCCCGCAGGGCTGTTTTGGCCGCGGCGTGATAGGCCCTGAGGATGGTTTGCGCAGAGCAGTTATCCTGCAGCCAGTTCACCGCCAGATCGTTATCTTGGGCGATCAGCACTTCATCCTGGCTGTTCAGGCCGGGAACAGCTTTACGGGCGGTGGAATTTAGCACGCAGGAATGTCCGTCCACCCGGCGCAGCAACAGGCGTGCGTCAGGGCAGATGGAATCCAGCTCCTGCGCGGTGGGAAAGCGATTTTCCTTGATCCGGCCTTCGTCGAAGCGCCAGCCGATCACCAGTTCCGGTTTCTGCCGGGCCGCTACAAAGAGCAGGGACAGCACTTCGTCGATGCTGCCGCAGTTGGACAGGTCGGTCCCGTCCGCGTAGAGGCCGCCGGAAAAGCTGTGCGTATGGGCGTCGGTGAACCCAGGATAGACCCAGCCGCCCTTTAGGTCGACCTGTTCCCAGCCGGGGGCGACGGTATCTTCGAAGCTTAGCAGCTTCACAATCCTGCCGGCATCGACCAGCAGGGCGTTCACCCGGTTGGCGAAGCTGCCGTCATGGTAAAAGCGGGCATTATGCAGGTATTTCATAGATAATAAGATAACTCGTATTTCATAAAGTATTTTCTCCAAACAGCTCTTCCAACATCTTGTAAAAGAGATGGATGGGAAAGCCCATCACGTTGAAATAGCAGCCCTTGATGCGGCGGATGAATTGCGAACCGTGGCCCTGGATGCCGTAGGCGCCGGCTTTGTCCAGCGGTTCCCCGGTTTCCACGTAGGCCATGATCTCAGCCTCGGAAAGCGGAGCGAATTCCACCTGACTGCGTTCATAGCGGGTGGCGCAGACCCTGCGCCAGCAGAGGCAGAGGCCGGTGTAAACCTTGTGACTGCGGCCGGAGAGGCGGGTCAGATATTCCACCGCCTGTTGGGGATCGGCCGGTTTGCCCAGGATGGCGCCATCCAGTACCACGATGGTGTCGGCCCCTATCACCAAGGTCTCGGCGTCCATTCTGGCGGCAATGGTTTGGGCCTTGTTGCGGGCGTGGCGCATGGCCTGCAGATAAGGTTTTTCACCCGTGATGGGCTCATCCACCCTGGCCGGGATGATCAGCGGCGTCAGTTCCAGCATTTTCAGCAGGATCTCGCGCCGGGGACTGGCCGAAGCCAACACTATTTTTTTATCGAATAAAAGCTTGTGGATCATATGCTTGTTCCTGAGTCTCCAGATGCTGGGCGGGGCTAATACGTCAACATATTTATTGGGTCCCCAAAAAAAAGGCTTGCCGGAAAAAGCGGCTTGTGAAAAGCTGTAATCAGCAAAAAATATCTGTTCCAGGAGGAAAAAAATGGAACGCGTACACAACTTCAACGCTGGTCCGGCGGTGCTTCCGGAGGAAGTGCTCCGCGAGGCTCAGGCCGATCTGTTCAACTACAAAGGCATGGGACTTTCCGTGATGGAAATGAGCCATCGCAGCAAAGAATATCAGGCCATCATCGATGAGACCAATGCGGCCGTGAAGCGGATCTACGCCCTCGGTGACGATTATGAAGTGCTGTTCCTGCAAGGCGGGGCCAGCCTCCAATTCCTGATGGTGCCGATGAATTTCGCCTTTGAAGGCAAGGAAGCCAACTTCATCAACACCGGCGTGTGGTCCAAAAAGGCCATCGCCGAAGCCAAAAAGATCGGCAAAACCGTGCATGAAGCCGCTTCCAGCGCCGACCGCAATTTCAGCTACATTCCCAAATCCTGGCAGCTTTCCGCCAACCCCGCTTATCTGCACATCACCACCAACAACACCATCTTCGGCACCGAATGGAAGACCGATCCGGACGTTCCGGCCGGCCTGCCCCTGATCGCCGACATGTCGTCGAACTTCATGAGCAAGCCCATCGATGCGCGTAAATACGACCTTATCTATGCCGGAGCCCAGAAGAACGTGGGCCCCTCCGGAACCGCCGTGGTGATCATTAAAAAGAGCCTGCTGGAACAAGCCATTCCCGGCCTGCCCTCCATGCTGGATTACCCGCTGATGGCCAAAAACGGCTCCATGTACAACACCCCCGCCACTTTCACCATCTATATGATCGGCCTCGTGCTGAAGTGGATCGAGGAATTCGGCGGACTTAACATGATCGAGCAGAACAACATCGCCAAGGCCAAATACATCTACGACGCCATCGACGCCTCCGAAGGCTATTACAAGGGAACCGTGGACAAGGAAGACCGCTCCCTGATGAACATCACCTTCCGGCTTGCCACCGAGGAACAGGAAGCCCTGTTCATCTCCGAAGCCAAAAAGAACGGCATGATCGGGCTCAAGGGACACCGTGACGTGGGCGGTTGCCGCGCCAGCACCTACAACTCCCTGCCCCTGCCCGCGGCTCACGCTTTGGCCGAATTCATGCGCGATTTCGCCCAACAGCACGGTTGATCTTATCAATCCTACACAGCAAATTACCAAGGCGGGAGAAAACAGCCTCCCGCCTTGTTTAAAAATTGATCAGGGAGTGACATGTCCATAATGAACCTCTTGCTGCGCGGCGGCCTACTGATGTACGTGCTGGTGGTGATCTCCATCGCCGTGCTGGCCATCGTGCTGGAAAAATACCGTCTGGTTTCCCGCGTGCGCAAAGCCAACGAAAAGCTCCGCTACTACCTGGCCCAACAGGACAAGCTCGACAACATCCGCGCCGTTTTGCGCATCCACGGACTCAGCAGCCCCCTGGGCATGATGCTGGACAAGCTCTACAACTCGCAGTCGGAGGACCTCCGGCTGGTGGAAAACAGCATGGAATCCACCGCCAATCTGGAACTGCACAAACTGGAAAAAGGGATGGGCTGGCTGGCCACGCTATCCGCGATCGCCCCTCTGGTGGGCTTTCTGGGTACCGTGATGGGTATGGTGAGCGTGTTCATGAACATTCAGGGACAGGGGCAGAACAGCGTGGACATCAACACCCTCGCCGGAGGCATCTGGCAGGCGCTGCTCACCACGGTGGGCGGTCTGGTGGTGGGCATTCCGGCCATCATCTTCCACAACGACCTGGTGGAGCACATGGACAACATCGCCAAGGAAATGCAGCATCAGGCCATCGAACACGAGATCAAGTATCAAAAAGCCCTGGGCAAGGAGATCAACCGGCCATGAAACTGGGGATTTCCCGCCAGAAGATCAGCAGCACGGTACTCATATCGATGACCGACGTGATCTTTTTGCTGCTGATTTTCCTGCTGATCGCCTCCAATTTCGCCGCCCAGACCGGACTGCCCTTCAAGCTGCCCGGCTCGGCAACCCAGGAACGCCAAACCCGCCAGGTGCTCCATATCCAGTATCTGAGCGAAAACAATATCGTCTTCATGGACAAAACCCACACCCTGGATACTCTGGGGCCCGCCCTGAAAGCCGAATTCAGGAATTCAGATCAAGTGGTGCGCCTGTCCGCGGAAAAAACAACTCCCCTGCAAAGCGTCATCAACCTGATGGACACGGTGAGGGGAGCCGGTTTCGAGCGGGTGTTTGTGGCCACGGAACCCGTGGCGAGGCCATGATCTCTTTTCGCGCAGGCAATTACCGGTCTTTGGCAGTGTCGCTGCTGCTGCACGCTCTGCTGCTGGTTTTGCTCACGATGTTCGTGATCCGGCCCATGCTCACGCCGCGCTGGTACGAGTTCGAGCTGACGCCGCCGGAGCTGCTGTCCGCTGAAGTGACCACCGCGCCTGGACCCGGAGCGCTGCAGCCCCAAACTCAGGCCAGCCCGGTGAAACCTGCCGCCACCCAGTCCGCCAAGCCCAAAACCCAAACTGTTCAGCCGGAAAAGCCGGCCGTCACCACCCCACAAGCTCAGCCCCCCGCTCGCGGCGAACTTCTGGAAACTCCGGCCGTGGCTGCCACCACCCTTCCCAAGCCAGTTTCCATCCCCAGCAACCCTCTCAATCCCCTGCGCGGGATCCCCACCGGCCGCCCGGGCGGCGCTACTCCCGGAGGCAGCGTGAACTATTCCCTCAGCGGGGGAGGGGCGCGTTTCCAACAACCCGCTGGCTATAAACACGATCTGGGTGCCGCGGGCAGGGTCATCCTTACCTTCAGGCTGGACCAAAACGCCCGCCCGGTACTCAGCAGCATTGAAAGCATGGAACAATCCGGGCCCCGCTTTTTCGAGGCCGCCAAAAAGCTTCTGCAGGCCGGTAAATTCAGCTTCACGGGCTCGCCCAACCCCAACACGGAATACACCATCACCATCGATTTCATTTTGTAACATGGCCTGCTCCGCTCCGCTCCCCACAACTTTCAAAACTCCTCAACTGATGGGCATCCTGAATGTAACCGACGACTCATTTTCCGATGGAGGCCGCTTCGCGAGCCCGGAGCAAGCCCTCGCCCAGGCCAGAATTCTGGTGGAAGCCGGCGCGGACATTCTGGATATCGGCGGAGAATCCACCCGGCCCGGAGCGCGGCCTGTTCCCGTGGCAGAGGAACTGCGCCGGGTGCTGCCTGTAGTGGCAAAAGTTCGGGAAAACTGGCCGGACCTGCCCGTCTCGGTGGACACCCGCAACAGCGAAGTGGCACAAGCGGCGATGGAACTGGGAGCGACTATCATCAACGACATTTCCGCCCTGAACTACGATCCGCGGATGGCGGAGCTTCTGGCCTCCCATCCCGGGGTGAAAGTGGTGCTGATGCACATGCGGGGCCAACCGGAAACGATGCAGTCCGATCCGTTTTACACCGACGTGCTGGCGGAGATTGACAGCTTTTTCACCGCCAGGATCGATTTCGCCGTCTCGCGGGGGATTGACCGCGCCAACCTCATCCTCGATCCCGGCATCGGTTTCGGCAAAACACCCCGGCACAATTTCCAGTTGCTGGCCCAACTGGATCGGTTCAGAAAACACGGTCTGCCGCTGCTGCTGGGCGCTTCCCGCAAGCGTTTCATCGCCTCCCTGAACCCTTCCGGACCCCAGGAAAGGATGGGCGGAACCCTCGCAGCGGCTGTAATGGCGGCCTGGCAGGGCGTGGATATCCTGCGGGTGCACGACGTTCAGGCGCACCGCCAGTTTTTCGCCGTTTTGCGGGCTATCGGCAAGGAGGCCGGCCCATGGAAGTTCTGATCCCCACTTTCTCCGATCTGGTGGATATCTTCATCATCGCGTTCCTGCTCTATCAGGGCTTGAACGTTCTGCGCCGCGGCGGCGGCTGGCACGTGTTGGCGGCCATCATCTTTCTGGTGGTGCTTTCCATGGTGGCCGAAGCGCTGAACCTGAGGATGGTTACCTCTCTGCTCAATGCCGTGCGCAACTACTGGGTGCTGGCCCTGGTGATCATTTTCCAGCCGGAGATCCGTTCGCTGCTCGCCAGGATCAATCTCTCCCGCGAACTCAGCCTCAGTCTGCGCAAGAAGGAGAGCAATTCCTTCTACATGCCGCTTATCGACGCCATTTCCTCGATGTCCTTCCGCAAAACCGGCGCCCTCGTCGTGATCGAGAACCGCCGCAAACTAAGCGAATACATCAACAGCGGCGAAATGATCGACGCCACGATGTCGCTGCGCCTCATCCTCACCATTTTCAATCCCCGCTCCGCCCTCCACGACGGCGCCATCATCATCCGCGGCGACAGGATCATGGCCGCCAAAGTGGTTCTGCCGCTTTCCAAAAGAAGCGATCACGCCAAGAGATTTGGCACCCGGCACCTCGCGGGGATCGGCATCACGGAAGTTTCCGACGCCCTCGCCATCATCGTTTCGGAACAAAATTCCCAGATCTCCGTGGCCCGCAACGGCGAGATCCAGGTGAACGTGGCCTACGAAGAACTTCTGCAGATCATCACCGACGCTACATCATAGACAAGGAGCATCATGGCAACAGGACCAATCCTGATCGGTATCACCGGCAACATTGGCAGCGGCAAGAGCGCTTTTTGCAGGCTGCTGGCGGAACAAAGCTACGAAGTGATCTTCACCGACGAGATCGCCCAGCGCCAATTGGACGATCCGGAGTGCCTGGACCAGATCACCCGCCGCTGGGGCAGCGAAGTGGTTGCCGCGGGTAAAGCTGACCGCAAAAAAATTGCCGCCATCGTCTTCGGCAACAAGCCGGAGCTGGAATTTCTGAACAGCGTGGTGCATCCCCGGGCCCTCACCGCCCTTCAAAACATTGCCGACAACAGCGGCCAAAGATATCTCTTTTTCGAAGTTCCGCTGCTCTTTGAGGCGGGAATGCAGCACTGTTTCGATTACATCGTGCTGGTGCAGGCCAGCCGGGAGAAACGGCTGCAACGCCTGCTCAAAAAGGGGCTGGAAACCCGTGAACAAATCGAAGCCCGCATGGGCACTCAGATCGAAGACCTGGCCAAGATCCCGCTCTGCAACCTCGTGATCGACAACAAAGGCACCCTCAACGCCCTCAAGGCCAGCGTCAAAGAATTCATCGGCCGCCTCGATTCCATCCGCCATAAAGACAAGATCCCTTTTTCCAGCTGAAGCTCATCTCAGCCCAGGTTTCCGGCCTCAGCGCCTCCGCCTGTCATTCCGGGGTAGGGGGGGGGCAATCCCCCCTCATCAAATAAGCATAATAAGCTCAAATAAGCAGAGGGCTGCTTATTTCCAACTCTTTGCGGCACAACTTATTAAGCCGGAAATAAGCAAAAATGTGTTCTCTTATATATAAATCCCCAGGGCCAACAAGGAAAGCATGCCTGTAAAGGTATATTATATGATAATATATAGATAGATATATAATATATTTATATAATTTAATATTAATATATTGTATAATATCTTACTCTTCAGTACCTACCGTTTTTATATAGAGGTGGGCTATATTCTGCTAATTTGTCGCCTATGTCCTTGTTGGTCAGACTGTTGGAAATAAGCAGGGGTTTGCTTATTTGAGCTTATCATGCTTATTTCCCAACTTTGTCCCTCTGTTTTTACATTTCCATCCTGCTGATCCTGTTATCAGTGTTCAATTACATAGTACCTCGGGATGAATCCCGTATACCCAACAAGCTAAAGCTTATGCCACGAGTCTCCGTTCATCTGTTAATCTGTTCATCTGTTAATCTGTTAATCTGTTCATCTGTTAATCTGTTAATCCCTGATCTATTCATTCGTGTAATTCGTGGACGATCCCCATCTTGCCGATCCTGTCGATCCTGTCATCCGCGACCTATTCTTAGTACCTCGGGATGAATCCCGGGCACCCAACAAGCTGAAGCTTATGCCACAATCCTCCGTTCATCTGTTCATCTGTTCATCCCTGATCTATTCATACGTGTAATTCGTGGACGCCCCCCCCCTTTGTTACCCACTATATGTAGAGGGTCCCTGACTTGCCTCCCGAGAACAACTCATCCACAACCCATTAACAACCCAACGCTCCCTTGGGATGTTAATGCGAGGCGGTCAAGAGGCTGATACGCAAGCTGTAAGCTGGAAAACACAATTAGAAAAAACAGAGACACAGAGGCACAGAGACAAAGAGAAAAAGAGAAAAAGGGGAATGGGGAAAAAGGGAAAAGGGGAAAAAGTTGGCGTTCAGCCTGGAGTCCAGCGAGGCACGAGCATGGACTACAGGAAGTATTGCTGCCGTCGATGCTGCGCTCGACGCCAGCGGAGTCGCGAACGTCCCGAGCGTCATCGGAGGCGCAAACGTCCCCGTTTGCGAAGCTTCGGAGAAGCTTGTCTTTGGGTTTGGGAAGGCCCTCCGGGCCTTGGCAGACGGGGACGTCTGCCACTCCGATAAGGGCGTCACTACGTTCCGAATGACGTAGGTTTAGGGCGGGTTGTATGATATGACTGGATTCCGGGGCCCCCACCCCGGAATGACAGGCCGGGGCTGGTTTCGTTGGAGTTTAAGCCGGCTGAACCAGCTTAATCGGTTGCTGAAGACGTCTGGCTCAGGAAGTTCAAGGTGATCTGATCAATCCAGTCTATTCGGGGGAAAAAAGGGGGAAAACGCTGATCGCGCCTTCCCCGTTGATATTCGTAACCGGATGGATCAGATGAGGCCCTGATCCATCATGGCGTTGGCCACTTTGATAAAGCCGGCGATGTTGGCGCCGCGCACGTAGTTCGTGAAGCCGCCTTCCTTGCCGTAGTTGACGCACTGGGCGTGGATGGCGCGCATGATGCCTTTCAGCTTTTCGTCCACCTCGTCGCGGGTCCAGGAAATGCGCATGGAGTTTTGGGTCA
>CAZVXH010000038.1:0-21070 GCA_964631015.1 uncultured Candidatus Cloacimonadota bacterium
GATGCAGGAAAAACCCTGCAATTCCAGCACGGTTTTGTGCCCGACGCTGGTCATGTAGTGGTCGATGAACTGCTCGGGAGCGTTGCGAAGCTGCCAGGCGTTCTCGATCTTGTTCTGGCGCAAAAACTTGTCATACTGCCGGCCGATGCCCCAGATCTCCGCGACGGGAAGCCGCTCCAAAGCCTTTTGGATCCTGGCTTCATCCAGCATCAGCACGCAGCCGCGATAGCCGGAATAGCGCTTGGCGTAATGGTTGGCCACCTTGGCCAGGGTCTTGCTGCGGGAAATTCCCACCGAGACGGGGATGCCGGTCCATCTGCGCACGGTGTCGCGGATCTTGCGGCCGTATGCCTCCAGATCGCGGATGCGAAAGCCGTTCAGGCCCAGAAAAGCTTCGTCGATGGAATAGATCTCCAGTTCCGGCGAAAATCTGCCCAGCACATCCATCACCCGCCGGCTCATGTCGCCATAGAGCGCGTAGTTTGAGGAAAGCAGCGTGCCGCCGTATTTGCGGATCAGCGCTTCATGCTTGAAGCCGGGAGCGCCCATGGGGATTTTCAGGGCCTTGACCTCGTTGGAGCGGGAAACGAGGCAGCCATCGTTATTGGACAGCACAGCCACCGGTTTGCCCTCCAGGGAAGGGTCAAACACGCGTTCACAGGACACGTAGAAGTTGTTGCAATCCACCAAGGCAACTATGTCCTGATCTGTGAGTCCGATCTTGTTCATCGCATATCTCCCAGCGTCAAAATATCCAAAGGCTTCAGGCTGTCAATCTGTTAATGCCCCATAATTCTGATCGCACGGAGATACCCAAGGGCCGGCAGCTTGCCTGCAAAAATGACAATTATCAGGGCATACTACCTGTCTAACATGAAATTAATCAACATTGACCTAGACTTGTGGATAATTTTCCATCGCTAAAAAGCCAAAAACGGTAAATTATAGCTTGACACCTTTGGAGGCCATGAGAAATTGGATTCAGATAAGTTCTTGCAAAAGAAGAGAGGTTACCATGAAAAAAGTGCTGTTTGCGATGTTATTCATTGCCTCGGTCAGTATGGCGTTCGGTTATTTTACTTACATTGAAGCTCTAAGAGTGATTCCCGGGGGTTACACTCCTGTAGCGGCCCGCATCAATCGCAACGGAGTGTTCACAGGATTCTACACACCCCATCAGTTTGAGCCCAATACCGTTTGGTGCGGCACATACACAGTGAAATTGGAAGACTACGGCCCTTGGGGGCCCACCTCCGCGTATGTGGCCCCCGAGGCTGAAGATGGCTGGATCATATTCAGTTCCATCAACGGACCCACAGTGCCGATTGAATTGTCCAGTTTCACTTCATCCATCAACGCGGACAACAACGTGAATCTCACTTGGATCACCCAATCCGAGACTGGTGTTCGAGGCTATTACATCCTGCGCAACAACACGGACGAACTCTCAATGGCCTCCACCATCAGCGAATTGATCCCCGCCACGAATACTTCCCAAACCACGAGCTACGTCTTTACTGACGAGGAACTGCAGGAAGAGGGGACCTACTACTACTGGCTGCTGAACAGCGATCTCGATGGCCATGATTATTACTACGGACCCAGCTCGATCCAGTATTCTCTGCCCGGAAGCGACATACCCGAGCCTCCCCAGGTCACATCACTCGGCCCGGTCTATCCCAACCCCTTCAATCCCAACACGGCTATCCCCTTCAATCTGAAGGAAAACAGCGCGGTGAGTTTGAAGATCTACAACAACCGCGGCCAGGTTGTGAACAGCTTTGAGCTGGGGAATCTGCAGCCCGGTTATCACCAGATAGGCTGGGAAGGCCGCGACAGCGGCGGGCAACCCCTTGCCAGTGGGATCTATCACATCCGGATGCAGGCAGGCAAGGAAAGCTATCAGGTGAAAGCGGTCCTGATGAAGTAACGCAGAAAAAAACCAGTACTTTTTTCAGAAGCCCGGCGGGGAACTGCCGGGTTTTTTCTTTTTCCAGCATCAGTCCCCCCAAGCCAAGGCCGGCAGTTCATACTGAAACCAACTTCAGGCAACTACCTGACGGAGCCATCAGCCGGACGTCACTCGGGCATGAACGGAGCATCCATCAATTGGGAGGCGGGGTCGGTGACCTGAACTGACTATGCGGAAATCTTGAGTGCACGCACCCTGGCTTTCCTTTTTTGGCTCTCATTCAAACCGAGTGGGTGGAAGTGATCAACCAGCCAGCAGCCCGGAGGGCGACAGATCATGACGAGGGAGCGCAGCGCAGTGAAGCCCTCGTAAGGCAACATGGGACCAATAATGGAATTTCCTCCACCCCTCCCCGGAAACGTGGCACGTTTCCGGGGAGGGGTGGAGGCCTGATAAATTGGTTGATCTGTTCATTCAACGAGGGGTTCCGAACCGTCTTAAGCCGGTTCTTCACACCCTCGCTATCATTCTGCCGCCCTCACGGGCTGTGTCCACTTGGTCTGAAAGAGCGCCTCCTTTTTTCCCCCACATCCGCTTGTTTAGCGCCTCCCGCATACTCCCCGCATCAAGTGCGGCCATCACGCGGGAGGCATAAGCGGGGCGTGGGTGCGGGGGAACAGAAAGCTAGGGCAGTGGAATCCAGCAGGGAAAAGAAAACCGTCGGCAAGGGGGAGCGCCGACGGTTTGTTCGGACAGGGCTGTCCGTTGAGAGACCTAAGCAGGAAGGATGGGAAAAATCAATCCAGAGCTTTCAGAAAGGAAGGCAGATCGGTGCGGGGACTGAGCTGCCGGGTTTCCTCCTCGTGGGAATCGGGATCGGCTTCCTGACTGGCAGGCTGGTTTATATTAAGGACACGGAAGATGTCCTCAATGTCATCTTCGGGTTTGGTGGGCTTGGGAGGCGTCGGCTTGGGCTGCGGCGCAGGTTTGGTCTGAGAGACAGGCAGGGCAGGGGGGAAATCAACGATCTGCGCGGTGCTCTGCAGGCCGGTGGCGATGATGGTGACGGAGATCTTGCCCACGAGGTCGGGTTCGATGACCAGGCCCATGAAGATGTTGGCGTTGGAGCCGGTTTCGTTCACGATCACGCTGGAAACGTCCTCAAACTCGTTCATCTTGATGTCCGGGCCGGCGGAGACGTTGATCAGCAAAGCCTGGCAGCCGTGCAGGCTGATATCGGCCAGCAGGGGATTGTTGATGGCGGCTTTGGCAGCGTTGATGGCGCGGTTTTCACCTTCGGCGAGTCCGGCGCCCATCAGCGCGTAACCCATGTTTTGCATCACGGTGCGCACATCGGCGAAATCACGGTTCATCAGGCCATTGACGTTGATGATGTCGGAAACGGCCTTGGCGGATTCGAAGAGGACGTTGTCGGCGCGTTGAAAAGCTTCCAGGAGGGTCAGGTCGGCGTAGATCTCGCAGAGCTTGGCGTTGGGGATCACAATGAGGGTATCCACAAATTCCGCCATGTTGCGGATGCCTTCCTCGGCGTTGGTGTGGCGCTTTTTTCCTTCGAACGGGAAAGGCATGGTAACGATGCCGAGGGTGAGGATGCCGAGGTCGCGGGCGATCTTGGCGACCACGGGAGCGGCTCCGGTGCCAGTTCCGCCACCCATTCCGGCAGCGATGAAGATCATGTCCGCGCCCTCGATGTGGGAGCGGATATCGTCTTTGGATTCCTCCGCGGCGCGCGCGCCCAAGTCAGGATTGGCGCCGGTTCCCAGGCCGCGGGTGAGTTTTTTCCCCAGCTGGAGTTTCATCCTCGCCTTGCTTTTCACGAGGTCGCTGATATCGGTGTTCGCGGCGATGAATTCCACGCCGGAAAGCTCGTTGTCGATCATGGTGTTCACAGCGTTGCCACCGGCTCCGCCGACTCCTATGATCTTGATGGTGGTGCCGATCTGGGCAGGTTTTTCATCAAATTCGATCATTGTGTTCCCCCTTTACGTACTTGTAAAGTCTTTGATTATATTTTTGAGTTTGCTCAAGGTCTTGCCGGCTTTGAAAGTTCCCAGCCGCAGCGAGGACGCCTTGATTTCCGGTTCCTGTTCGGCCGCGTGTCTCAGCAAGCCGACACAGGTGGCGAAGGCTGGGTCCTTCAGCATTTCGGTATCGCCGTTGAGGGTGCTTAGGTCCGGTTGGGCGATCTTCACGGGCAGGTTGAAAGAGTTTTTGACCACGGCGTCGATCATCTGCAGCTTGGCTGTGCCGCCGGTGAGCACGATGCCCGCGGTCACGAGTTCCGGCGTGTAAAAATTCTTCAGGCGGTCGTAGCAGAGCGAGAGCATTTCCTCCACGCGGTGCTGCACCACATGGCTAACCAGATATTGGGTTTTCACCTGGCTGTCGCGTCCGCTGATGCCTTCCACCACCACCTCGGTCTCGGGATCCACGCTGCTGGCCAGGGCCACACCGTAATGCGTCTTGATGTATTCAGCGTTGGAAAGCGTGGTCTTGAGCCCGATGGCGAGGTCTTCCGTGATGGCGGAGCCGGCCATGGGGATCACCAGGATCTTTTCCAGAATGCCGCGGTGATGCAGGCTGATATCGCAGGTGCCGCCGCCGATGTCGATCAGGATGGTGCCGAGGCGGCGTTCATCCTCGCTGAGCACGGCGTTGGCGATGGCGACGTGGTTCAGCACAAAGTTGTCCGCGCTGATCTCGTAATCCGCCAATTCGATGCTCTTGGCCAGATTGCGCAGTTGGGTAACGTCACCGAAAATGGTGAGCACCTTGGTGATGAGGTGGAAACCGGTCATGCGCAAGGGATTGCGGATGTCGTTGTGTCCGTCGATCACGAAGCTCTGCGGGATGCCGTGGAGGATCTGGGAGCGTTCGAAGCCTTTCTGGATCTTCACGCCGTTACGGGCGTCGGCGATCACCTGGTCCACGTGTTCCTGCGCGATCTCGCCCGGTTCGTTGGGACTGGCGGCGGGGATGGAGATGCGGCCGTCGCCCACCTGGGTGCGGATGTGGTCGCCGGTAACGTTGGCGAAGAGGTTGGCGGGTTTGGTGCCGGCAGCGGTCTGGACGTCCTTGAGGGCCTTTTTCACGCCTTCAGCCACGGCCTGGATGTCTTTCACAATGCCTTTTTCCAAGCCGGCGGAAGGAGTTTCGGCGATGCCGAGGATATCCAGATGGCCGGGTGATTTCACGCTGGCCAGGATGCAGCGGACGTTGGCGGAGCCGATATCGAGGGCAGTGATCAGGTTTTGCCGCATGTCAGTTGCCCGCCTTCACCACCACTTGGTTGTCAACACGCAGGTCGAGAATGGCGGATTGGCTCACGTTGCCATTGTCGCGCACGAATTCGTAGCGCGAAAGCTGTTTGGCGAGGTTCTTCTCGCTGGGAATGAGGCGCAGGCCGTTGCGCGCGTCGATGATGTAGACGGTGTTGTCGATGGTGTAATATTCCGAGATGTTGGGCGCGAAATCCGGGGCTTCCTTCACGATCCTGCGGTGCGTGGCCAAGACCTTGTCCAAGGCGGCGTTCTTCAGTTTCCGGCCGCTTTTCAGGCCGGAGTTGTTCATCAGCAGATTAACCAGGGGCAGGTTTTCGGTGTACACGTTGCCGTAACGTTCCAGCACCACGCCTTCGTCATCCACGGGGAAGAGGTCACCTTCGAGGCTTTTCACGTATAGGCTGGCTTTGCGTTCGGTGAGCTTGATCTGCAGGGTGCTGAAGAGCTTGCGGCGCACTTTCACGGTTTTGACCCGGGCGAAGCCGCTGACTTCCTCGATGATCTTGTCTTTGTCCACTTTCAGAAGGTTTTGCCCCACATAGGGCCGCAAAGAGCTGCGCAAGAGGCTGTCCGCCACCGCGGAATTGCCGCTGATCTCAAGAGAGCGCACGTTCAGCACTTCCAGGCTGGAGAGGAGATAATAAGCGCCGAAGCCCAAAGCGGTAAAGCCCAGTAAAATAAGGACGAAATAGACGAAATAACGGCTGTTTCCCCTTCTTTTACGGGCGTTGTGCTTGGTCGGTAACCTATTGTCTCTCATATTTATACATACCTTCGTGCAATATCGCGCAATCCTGTGTTAAGTCTCTAAGTTGCTAAGTTTTTTAGGTTTAGTGTTTTTGTCAACTGATTTGTTCAGCTCGGCCAGTATTTCTTCGCCATACTGCCAGATATTACCGGCTCCCATGGTGATCAGAATGTCGTCGGGCTCAAGCAGCGAAAGGGTTTGAGCCACAATATCGGAATTATTTTCGATCAGCACGACGTTGTGGTGTCCGCTTTGGATGGCGGCGTCGGCGATCAGCTTGGAGGATACTCCGGGCAGGGGAGCTTCCCGGGCGGGATAGATCGGTGCCAGGAGCAAACAGTCGCAGGAGAAGAAGGCGTTGCCGAACTGCACATGGAAATCCCTCGTGCGGGAGTAAAGATGCGGTTGGAACAAAGTGACGATGCGGCGTTTGGTGCTGTCCTTGAAGCCTTCGAGGGTGGCCGTGATCTCGGTGGGATGGTGGGCGTAATCGTCGTAAACGGTGATGCCGCGGGCCTCGCCTTTGAGCTCGAAGCGGCGGTAGACACCGCTGTACTGCCTCAAACCCTCGCGGATGTTCTTGAAGGGAATGTCCAGTTCCAGGCCGATGCTCAACGCCTGCAGCGAGTTCTGGATGTTGTGGCGGCCCGTGACGTTCATCTTTACGCGTCCCAGTCGGTAGCCCTTGAAGCTGACGTCGTATTCGCTCACGAAGTCCTTCATGCTGATGTTTTGGGCCTGGATGTCCGCCTGGCGCGAAAAACCGTAGGTAACGATCTTTTTGTTGATGCGGGGCAGGATGGCCTGGACGCCGGGATCGTCAAGGCAGGCGATCACGCTGCCGAAGAAGGGGACCTTGTTCGCGTATTCGATGAAGGCGCCTTTGATGTCATCCAGATTGCGGTAGCAATCGAGGTGGTCGGTGTCAACGTTGGTGATTCCGGCGATGCAGGGAGTGAGGGAAAGGAAGGAGTGGTCGTACTCGTCGGCCTCCACCACGATGTATTTGCCGGAGCCCATCACGTTGTTGGAGCCGTAATTTTTCACTTTTCCACCTACGATGATGGTGGGATCGAGTCCCGCGGCCTCCAGCACCAAGCCGGTCATGGAGGTGGTGGTGGTCTTGCCGTGCGTACCGGAAATGCCGATGGAGAAACTCATGCGGGTGATCTCGGCCAGCATTTCGGCGCGGCGGATGACGGGTATCTTCAAAGCTTTGGCGGCCTGGATCTCGGGATTATCGTCCTTGACGGCGGAGGATTTGACCACCACGTCCACATCCTTGACCAGGGTGGGATTGTGGCCTTCCTCGATCCTGACGCCGAGGGATTCGAGGTGGCGGGTGACATCGGTTTTCTTAAGGTCGGAACCGCTGATCTCCAAACCCTGATTATACAAGAACTCGGCGATGCCGCTCATGCCGATGCCGCCGATGCCGATAAAATGGATCTTTTTAGTTTTCCCCAGCATTGTGTTGCTCCTTGTTGAGGTCGCTTAAAATCTCCCGCGCCACGTCCGCGGCCGCGGTATTGGGAGGCGTTTGCCTCAGGTTGTTCAGATACTCGGCATGGTCGTTTTCGACCCTGGTTATCGCCTGGATCAGCGTTTCTCCGTTCAGATCGCTCTGCCGGAGCAGCAGGGCCAGGCCTTTGCGCTGCTGTTCGAGGGCGTTGTAGTGCTGATGGTTTTCCGCGGCGGTAGGCAGCGGCACCAGCACAGCGGGCAGGCGGTTTTCGGTGAGTTCGGTGATGGTCATCGCTCCGGCGCGGGCCACGGCCACTTTGGCGATTTTATAGAAATCTTTCAATTGAGGAGAAAACGCGAACAGATACACGCTGGTGAGGTGCTTGAAACGGGCGGAAAACTCCGCGTAGCCTGTCTGGCCGGTTTGCCAGATGATCTGCCAGCCCAGTTCGGTGAGGCGGGGCAAGGCCTCCGCCACGGCGGTGTTTAGCGCCAGAGAACCCTGACTGCCGCCGGTTACGAGCAGGATCGGCCTGTCGGCATCAAGACCGATCTCCGCGGGGCTTATGGTTTGGGGCAAATCCAGCTTTCGCGGCAACGGAATGCCGATGGCGCGCACTTCAGTCTGGGGAAGGTACTTGGCCGTACCGCTGAATCCGGTGAAGACTATACGCGTGTATTTGGCCAGATACTTGGTGGTGATGCCCGGATAGCTGTTGCTTTCGTGAAAATAGAGCGGGATCCGGAGCAAGGCCGCGGCGATGCCCACGGGACCCGAAACGAAGCCGCCGGTGCAGATCACCGCGGTGGGTTTGATCCTGCGAAGCACTCGGAGACAGGCGAGGGTGGACGACGCAAGAAAAATGGGGAAGAGCAGGTTGGCCGGACTGAGCTTGCGGTAAAGTTTCTGCACGTGGATGCCGTTGAAAGGGTAGCCTTCCGCGGCAATCAGCGTTTGTTCCATGCCGCCCCGGTTGCCGATGAAGCTGGTCTGGTGGCCAAGCTGTTCCAGCTGCTGCGCGATGGCGATGGCGGGGAAGATGTGTCCGCCCGTGCCGCCGCAACCCAGCACGAAGCGCAGGGTGCCATTCTTGTTTAGCGCGTTCATCTGATCAGGCACTTACTCCGTCCTTGCCGCTGCTGGAGGTTGGGCGGAAATCTGAAGCGAGTCAACAGTCCGATATTGCTTCGGGACCTTGTCTGCTTTGAGGCAAAACAGCTTCAACGAACTGGGGTGACTCGGGTAAGGGCTCACATCTGCCTCCGTTTGGCGGTGATATTGAGCACGAGGCCGATGGAGACGGAATCCACCAACAGGGCCGTGCCGCCATAGCTGACGAAGGGCAGCGTGTTGCCGGTGGCGGGGATGATGGACATGCTCACGCCGGTGTTGATGAGGGCATTGAGAAAGATGTTCATGCCGAGCCCGGCCAACAGGTATTTGTGATAGCGGTCGGACTGCGCGTCGGCGAGCTTGAGGATGCGGAAAAAGAGCAGCGCGTGCAGCAGCAGCACGAGGGCGGCGCCGAGGAAGCCGAACTCCTCGCCGATGATGGTGTAGATATAGTCGGTGCGGGCTTCGGGCAGGAAATAGTGTTTGGCGCGGCCGTGCGCCATGCCCGTGCCCAGAAATCCTCCGCTGGTAAGCGCGGTGAGGCTTTCGCGCACCTGATACTCCTCCGCGGAATTAGTGGCTTCGGCGCGGTTGGGGATCAGCAGGGAATAAACTTTGTAGGTATTGATACGGTCGGAGCGGAAGGAATCTCCTTGGGAGATGATCACGGTTCCGCCGATCAGGCCCAGTATCAGTACTCCCAGCACGAAACGCTTGCGTATGCCCGCGTAGAAGAGCATGCCCAGAAGGGTGGTCCCGCCGATGATCAGCGTGCTGAGATGCTTGCCCAGGAAGACGAGCAGGAAGATCACCCCCGTGTAGACGATCAGCGGAATGAACTCCATGCCGAGTTCTTTCAGGTTGGTGAGGCCGATCTTGTCCTGCTTGGTGTCCAGATAGCCGGCAAAGAAGAGGATCAGCACGAGCCGCGCCAGGGTGCTGGGCTGGATTCCCACGGGTCCGATCATCAGCCAGCGCTCGGCGCCTTTGGTTTTCACGCCGAGGAAGAAGACCAGCACCAGCATTGCCATGATGAGATAGACAAGCCACCGGTTCAGGGGACGCAGTTTGTCCACTTTGACGAAATAGATCGTGATAATGGTGGCCAGGATGCCGACGGCCACAAAGATGGCGTGACGGTAGAAATTGACCATGGTGCTTTGCACGGAGGTGATATCCAGCATCACCACCACCCCGATGATGAGCAGGGCGAGATAGCAGCCCAGAATAGTGTTGTCGATGGAGACTATGTAGGAGGTGTTTCTATTCTTTTTCATATACGCTCCTGATCTGGTGTACGATCTCCTTAAAGGTTTCGCCGCGGTGCTCGTAATTGCGGAAATGGTCGAAACTGGCGCAGGCTGGCGACAGGACGATGATGTCGCCGGGAACGGCATCGGCAAACGCGGCGCGCACGCACTGTTCAAAATCCTCCACGCAGGCGAGCTCCAGTTTGCCCTCCCAGGCCGCGCGCATCTGGGACATGGTGCCGCCGGTCACGTAAACCTTGCGGGCGCGCTGTTGCAGCAGCGGGGTCAGCACGGAAAAGTCCTCGCCCTTGTCCGAGCCGCCCATGATCACGCGGATGGGTTCGTCGAATGAGGTGAGGGCGGATTTCACGGAATCGGTGTTGGTGGCCTTGGAATCGTTGTAAAAGAAGATGCCGTTGATGAGGGCGACGAATTCGAGACGGTGGGTGAGAGGCTCAAAGCTTATGGCCGCCTCGATGGCGAAATCGAGATCGTGGGTGAGGGCATCCACAGCCAGCAGCGCCGCCATCGTATTGGCGTGGTTGTGCGGACCGCGTATCTTCAGCTCGCTCACGGGCAGTTTGTGGCGCAGGCCAAGCTGGATCACGTCGCGGTTCAGCCAGGCTTCGCAATCGGGCGGGGTTTGCGTGAGCGAATAGCGCAGCAAACGCGAACTGATGTGATGCAGATTCGCCACAATGGGCTCCGAATCGAGGCAGATGACGGCGGTGTCGGACTGCGTTTGATTGGCGAACAGGCGGAATTTGGAGGCGGTGTAGGCTTCGAAGGAGTCATAGCGGTTGAGGTGATCGGGTGTGATGTTTAAAAGCACGGATACATCAGGACGGAAGCTGTCGATGAGGTCGAGCTGGAAACTGCTGACCTCCAGCACGATGAAATCGATGCCTGGCTTCTCTATTGGCCAAGAGCAGAAAGCGGAGCCGATGTTGCCAGCCAGAATGCTGTTGTAGCCCATGTTTTTGAGGATGTGGTGGATGAGCGAGACGGTGGTGCTCTTGCCGTTGGAACCGCTTACGGCGATCACGCGGCTGTCGCGGTTTTTAACGCGGAAACCGAGCTCGATCTCGCTAATGAGTTCGATGCCTTTGGCGCGTGCTTTGGCGATGATGGGCAGATCCAGCGGGATGCCGGGGCTCACGATCCAGGGGTTGGATTGGAAGAGGCGATCGCTGTGTCCGCCGAATTCGCAGGCGAAATCACGGGTGAGCTCCGCGGCGCCGCTGACCTTGTCCTGTGGCTGGGAATCGCTCAGAAAGGCTGTTCCGCCCAATTCCCTGATTTTCTGCGCCGCGGCTATTCCGCTGCGGGCGAGGCCGAGGACGGCGTATTTACGGTTGGGGTCAAACAATTTCACTTCTCCTTAGCGCAGCTTGATGGTACTGAGTCCCACCGCCAACAGCAGTATCGCCACGATCCAGAAGCGGATCACGATCTTGGACTCGTGCATGCCCTTCATCTCGAAATGGTGGTGCACCGGCGCGCAGAGAAAGACCCTTCTGCCCTCGCCGTATCTGCGCTTGGTGTGCTTGAACCAGGTGCGCTGAATGATAACGGAAAGCGTTTCGGAGATGAAGAGGAAGCCGATGATGACAAAGAAGATCTGCTCTTTGAGCAGGATGGAGAAAACGGCCAAAATACCGCCCAGTGTGAGCGAGCCGGTGTCACCCATGAAAACTTCAGCCGGATGGGAATTGAACCATAAAAATCCGATCAGGGTGCCGATCAGTCCCGCGATGAAGACCGTCAGCTCACCCGCGGTGGAGATGAATTCGAGGTTCAGATAGGCGGCGGCGTTGAAATTTCCTTTCAGATAGCTCATGATGCCCAGTCCCACCGCGGAAAAGATCATCACTCCGGCGGAAAGTCCGTCCAGGCCGTCAGTCAGGTTCACGGCGTTGGAAATTCCCGTGATGTAGAAAACCATCAGCGGTATGAACATCCAGCCGAGGGGGATGATGAGGTTTTTGAAAAAGGGGATCTGCAGGTCCGTGACATTGCCGCTGGTGCCGCCATAATAGATGGCAAGGGTGAGCAGCAGTCCCACGCTGATCTGCCCCCACAGCTTGTATTTGGGCACCAGTCCCTTCGCCAGTTTGAGGAAATTCTTCAGATAATCGTCCAGAAAACCAAAGATACCCAGCCACAGCGTGGTGAGAAACATCATGATGATGGAGCGGTTTGTGAGGTCGTTCCAGAGCAGCGAGGCGATCAGCAGCCCGAAGATGATGAGCAGTCCGCCCATCGTGGGTGTCCCGGCCTTGGCGCGATGCTTTTCGGGAACGTCCTCGTCGATGGTTTCCACGGCCGCCTTGCGTTTGAGCAGGCGGATGAAGGAGGGTCCCACAAACAGGGTGAACAGCAGGGCGGTGAGAAAGGCGCCGAGAGAGCGGAACGTGATGTAGCGCAACACGTTGAACACGATGCTATAGCGGGCCAGGGGGTAGAGCAGATGGTAAAGCATTAGCGTTCTCCTCTAAGACGGGGCAGCAGTTTTTCGAGGTGAATGGAGTGAGACGCTTTCACGAGGACCACCGCGCCGGGCGCGATGCCATCCAAAACCCCGCTGGCCAGCAGATCCCCGACTTCGCCGAAATGCCGCTGATGCAGTGAGGAATCCTGCGCGTGAAAACGCACCGCCAGTTCGCCGACGGTGAAGAGGGTGTCGTAACCCTTCTCGCCGAGGATGGCGCCGATCATGTCGTGATAGTCTTCAGCGGCGTCACCGAGTTCCAGCATGTCACCCAAGATGGCTATATGTTCGCGGCGCGGCTCCAACGCGCGCCAATACTCGATGGCGCTTTGCATGGAGACGGGGTTGGCGTTGTAGCAATCCGCCAGTAGCAGCAGATGGGGATGCTCCTCGAGCTGCAAACGCAGTCCAAGTTTGACGGGAGTCTCCAGCGCCGCCTGGATTTTTGGCTCCGGGATCCCTTTGGCTTTGCCCAGGGCGATGGCGAACGCGGCGTTTTTAGCGAAAAAGGGCACCGGATAGGGGATCGTATAGGCGTTTCCGTTTAGCTTAAAGGAACAGATCTGCCCACCGCACTCCACTTCGCTGAGGCGGAAATCAGCGTTCTCCGCGAAGCCGACACTCTTGCCCCGATGGGCGTATGCTTCGAAGCGGGAATCGTCGGCATCAAAGAGGCGGATGTCCAGCGGACGGTTGAACAACGCTGTTTTCTCGCGGTAGACTCCGTCTTCGTCGATGAGGAACTCCAGATGCGAAGGGCCGATGTTTAAAATGATGCCGGCGTCTGGAGCGCAGATCTCGCTGAGAGTGGCGATCTCGCCGAAGGCATTGGTGCCGAGCTCGAAGACGGCGAAGCGCTGATCGGGTCGGATATTCAAGATGGTTTGGCAGAGGCCGATGAGGTTGTTGGCGTTGGCGGCGGTCTTCAAAGTGGGCGCCTCCGCGCTGAAAATAGCAGCCAAAAGCTCTTTGGTGCTGCTTTTGCCGGTGCTGCCGGTGAGGGCGATCTTGTAAGCCGAAAACATCAGCAGATATTTACGGCAGAGCCTGGCCAGCGCGTTAACCGGCTCTTCCACGCGCAGATAGTTCTTCCAGCCGTTGGCGTCGATGTTGCCCACACCAAGGTTCGTGGGCTCGCGCAGGATCTCACCCAGATAGGCGTTGCCGTCGAAATTGGTTCCGCGCAAGGCGAAGAACAGCGATCCCGGCGTGATGGTGCGGCTGTTGGTGGATACTTTGTGCCAGGTGCAGGGCGCTGTGTAGCCCTTGCCCTCGGTAGGCTGCGTTTCGCACAGCAGTTCCAGCATGAGGCGGTCTACGGGCAGGCTCAGTTCGTCCTCCGCCTGCAAGGTAAAAGTGTCTGAACCCAAGCATGCAGCGGCGATCTCGGCGTCGTCGAAAGGATGCCGAATGCCTTCGATCTCCTGATAGGTCTCGTGTCCTTTGCCACAGAGCAGAACTATGTCGCCTGGCCGGGCTAGGCGCAGGATGGCGTGAATGGCGGCGCGGCGGTCGCGAATGATCCACCAGGGCAGCCACATATCCGTGCCGGTAACGATCTCGCGGATAATGGCGTCGGGATCCTCAGCGCGGGGATTGTCGTCGGTGATGATCACCGCGTCCGCGAACTGTAGAGCGGCCTTCAGCATCAGCGGTCGCTTGCCGTGGTCGCGGTCTCCGCCGGCGCCGAAGAGGCAGAGCACACGTTCGTGCCGCAGGTCACGGCTGGCGCGGAGCACATTTTCCAAAGCGTCGGGCGTGTGGGCGTAGTCCACGAAAACACCTATGCCATGCTCGTTTGGGACTCTCTCAAAACGTCCCCGCACGGGCGGCACGTGGTTCAGTCCCTGCTCGATCTGGCGGGTCTCGAAGCCCATCAGATTGAGCGTTGCGGCACTCATGGCGAGGTTGGCCACGTTGAATTTGCCGATCAAACGTGAGCGGATGTTGATCACACCTTCGCCGCATTGCAGGGCGAAACGGCTCTGCTCCCAGTCGTTGTGGGTGTTGTCGCCGCGGATGATGAAGTCCGCCCCCTCGCTGCCGAGGCTGAAAACGTAAGCGCCTTTGGCCTTCAGTTCGGCGTGGATGCGCCTGCCGTAGCTGTCGTCAATGTTGATCAAGCCCACCGCCCTGCCGTTCAGCGCGCCTGCAAAAAGCTTCAGCTTGGCCGCGCCGTATTCCTCCATGTTACGGTGAAAATCCAGATGCTCGCGGCTGAGGTTGGTGAAGAGGCAAAGGTCGAATTCGATGCCGTAAACGCGGTCCAGCGACAGCGCGTGGGAAGAAACCTCCATGAAGACCAACTTCAGGCCCCTGGCCGCCATCTGCGCGAAAATGCCGTTGAGCTGGAGGATATCCGGGGTGGTGTGGCGTGTTTCAAAGTGTTCGGAATTGATGTAGTAGCCGAGCGTGCCGATCCAGCCAGCGCTAATGCCCAGTTCACGCACCGCTTTAAATAGCAGCATGGAAGTGGTTGTCTTGCCGTTGGTTCCAGTTACTCCGATCAAGCGAAAGGCAGAGCTGGGATCCTGATAATATAGTTTGGCCAGCAGCGCCGTCGCCTTGCGGGAATCGCTTACACGGATGGCCGGCAGGGCGTCTTTGAATTCGTCTTCACCCACGATGAGGGCGGCCTGTTTGGCACGCGCGTCGGGGATGAAGCGGTGTCCGTCGGAGACCTGGCCTTTGATGCAGACGAAGATGTCGCCGGCCTCGAGCTCGCGGTTGTCCACCCGGATCTGTCCGTTCAGGTCGTCGATACCGTCCAGCGCCTGGCTTTGCAGCAGTAAACCGTGTTGCGTGAAGAGCTGCAAAACCTCTGTCAGTCTCATATTGAAGCCTCAAGCTGGCAGACGGTGTTTTTGGTTACGCGGGAGCCGGGTTGGATGGATTGCGCGCGCACGACGCCCGAGCCGCGGATGCGCAGCGCCACCTTTTCCCGGGCGGCCACCTGCATCGCTTTGCGCAGCGTAAGTCCCGTGAGCATGGGCATGCTGCCGTGCACCACTGTTTCCGCGGCGTCACCCGCTTTGCGGCCTATCTTCACGGTGATGGGGTGCCCCGGATCGATGGCCACGTTCGGCTTGGGAAATTGGTCCACCACCACCGATGAGGAGTCGGCGCCCACGATCGTATAGGAAAAACCGTACTGGGTGAGGATGGCTTCGGCCTGGCTGATATGCTTTCCGCGCAGGTCGGGCATGCGTTTGGAGCTTTGCATCAGGCGTTCGTCGAAGGCCAGGATGTTGCAGTTCGGCATGAAGAGGATGTCTTCCACGATCTGCTTGAATGTGGGCGCGGCGCTGGTGCTGCCGTAATGGTAGCCGATGGCGGGTTCGTCGTAAAAAACGATCATCACCATCTTCGGCGCTTCCACGGGAAACATGCCCACGAATACGGAGTTGTACTTGCCGCCGGCATAGCCTCCGCCGCCTTCCGCGGCTTTTTGGGCCGTACCGGTTTTGCCGCCCATGGTGATGTAGTCCATCTTGATGTGGCGCGCCGTGCCGCGGTCGACCACCGTTTGCATATAATAGCGCACTGTATCCGCGGCGGCTTTGCTGGCCACCTGGCGCAGCACTTGCGGCTCAAATTGCTCGATCGTTCTGCCGTTGTTGTCGGTTACAGATTCCAGCAGATAAGGCTTCACCATCTTGCCGCCGTTGGCCACCGCGCAAAAAGCCGTGGCGTGCTGCAAGGCGGTTACGGAGATCGCCTGTCCGAAAGATACTGAATGCAGCGTGTAGCCGTCCCAATTGTTCAGTTTGGCGAACATGCCGCTGCTTTCGCCGCTCAGTTCCAGGCCAGTTTTCTGACCGTAGCCCAGGGCGATGAATTTCTCATAAAGTGTTTTGGCGCCGATCTTGTCGCCGATCAGCGCGATACCCACGTTGCTGGATTTGCAAATGATATCCACGGGGCGGATCATGCCGTAGCTGTGGGTGTCTGAAATGGTGCGCCCGCGGATGGTGATGGAGCCGCTGGGGAAGAGGTCGTTGGTGCTCACCACGTGCTTGTCGAGCGCCACCAGCATGGTGAGCGGCTTCATCGTTGAGCCGGGCTCGAACATGAAACTAACGGGAATGTTCGATTTTACGCGCACCAGTCCGGGATCGATGCTCTGGTCCTCGGCGGAAACTCCCGCCATGGCCAGGATGCGTCCTGTGTGGGGGTCCATGACGATGGCGCCGCCGTTTTTGGCGTTGTATTTCTCCAGACCCGCGTAGAGGGCGTTCTCCACCACTTCCTGGATGTTGGCGTCGATGGTCAGATGCAGGTTGTAGCCGTCGCTGGAGACCTTTTCATGCAGGTTGGGATAGGGCATGCGGCGGTGCTTGGCGTCGTAAACCACTTCCCGCCAGCCGTATTCGCCAGCCAGATACGCGTCGTAACTGGATTCGATACCGCAGCTGCCGCTGAGTTTGTAGAGTGAACGGTCGCCGGTCTCGGCGTCGAAACCTTCGGAGACGGCGCGCACGGAGCCCAGCAGCCGGGCGGCCAATATGTTGCGCGAATAGAGGCGCTTCATCGAGGAAAAACTGTGGTTGAGTCCGGGCAGCTTGTCGGTTTCAAAAGCTTTGACGATCTTCTCCAGTTCCATCTCGCGCACCTTGTTGGTGATTTGGATGGAGCTGAGTTTGTCGTTCATGGTCAGGCGCTGCATCACCTCATCGGGTTTAATGCCGCAATTGTTGCCTATCGCCTTGCTGATCATGGTGTAAGCTTTACCGAGTTCAAGCTTTTTCTCATCCGCCCACAGTTTCACCGCCGCGCGGTCGATATCCAGCTGGTAGTAGCTGATGGAACTCACCAGCAGATTGCCGTTGGCGTCGTAGATCGAACCCCGCGTGGGAATAATGATCTCCTTGTGCGGGGTATAGCGCGTGAGACGCTGTTGATCAAGCTTGAAAGGATCGAATATCTGCAGCGCGAAGAGGTAGCCCACCCACAGGAGGGTCAGCAGTCCGAAAAACACTGCCAGCAGTTTGTAGCGGGAGCGCATCGTTGCTTAGTCCAGCAGGATCTGAACTTCCTTCGCCTGCGCTTTGGAAGCGAAGAGGTCAATGATGCAATAGCTTTCCCGGTCTTGTTCGTCCGCGGGTTCGTGAACGTAGATTATCTTGCCTGCCTGCACCGGCTGTCCGTTCGGGCCAACGCTCATCAGCTCGGCGAATTGCCTGCCGCTGCGCAGATCGTCGCTTTCCACCCTCAGTTCGGTGTTGATGTTCTTTTCCGCCGCGAGTTTGGTCTCCATCCTTGCCAGCTTTTGCGTGGCGCGCACCATCTGGTTGGCGTTCCAAAAATTGGCAAAGCCCGCCGCGACGACGAGCAAAATCAAAATCACGAATCTGGCTCTCATGTTTCCCCCATGATTTTTTCCGCCGCGCGCAGTTTGACGCTGCGGGAGCGGATGTTGTTGGCGGTCTCTTCCGCGCTGGCCACCAGCGGTTTTTTGGTAAGCAAGGCCAGCTGTTTGTGTTTGCCGCAATCGCAGCGCATCGCCCGGGGAGGGCATACGCAGCCGTCGGCGGCGATTTTAAAAACGTTCTTTACGATCCTGTCTTCCAGGGAATGATAGCTCAGCACCACGATCCTGCCGCCGGGCGTGAGCAGATTGACGGCGTCTTGCAGAGCCGGTGCCAGCACCTCGAGTTCGCCGTTCACATGGATGCGCAGGCTTTGGAAGACGCGCGCCTTGCTTTTCAGCGATTCCCGGCTGCCGGTGCCCACCACGCTTTCGATCACGCGGGCGAGGTCGGATGTGGTTTGCAGCGGCTGTTTCACGCGTTCCTTCACGATCTTCGCGGCGATCCTGCCAGCGTTCAGTTCTTCGCCGTATTCCCTGAAAACCCGCGTCAGTTCAGCCTGGGTGAGTGTGTTCACGGCCTCCGCCGCGGTGTAGCTTTGGCCGCGGTCCATCCGCATGTCCAGAGGCGCGCTGCCGTCGAAGCTGAAGCCGCGTTGGTGCTCGTCCAATTGATGCGACGACACGCCCAAATCAAACAGCGCTCCGTCGATGCCCTTCACTTTGCGCAGAGCGAGTTCTGTGCGCATCTGGGAAAAATTCGTGCCGATCAGTTCGACGCTGCCCCGATATTCCGCCAGCCTTGCGTTCGCTTCCGCCAGGGCGTCGGCGTCCTGATCGAATCCGTACACCTTGATGCCCTCGGCTGCCTGCAGCAGCCCCAAAGCGTGCCCCCCGCCGCCCAAGGTGGCATCCACATACACCCCGCCGGCCCGCGGTTGCAGATAGGCAACGCATTCGGCCAACATCACGGGGGTATGGTAAGCTCTCATTTTTTGCCTTTGTGCCAAAGTTTGGCGTCGAATCTGCTGCGGATCTCCGCCTCGTAGTTGTCGAGGTCGAGGTAGAAGCGTTCGGGATTCCACAGCGAGATCAGGTGGTGGTCGCCTTTCACCACGCAGCGGTCGGTGATGCCCGCCTTGCGCAGTTCGCGTTCCGGCAGTCGCACCCGGCCGGGGCCTTCGAGCTCTGCTTCCGCCACGGCGCAGCGGATCAGCATCGAGCGGAAATCCTGCTCTTCATCGCTTCCTTCCGCCAGTTCCGCCAGCGTGGAATACCAGTTATCCAGGGGATACAAAGCTATCGAATTGTCGAAACCCGCCGTGATCACCACCGTGCGCTGCGATTCCTCGCTGAACCTGCGTTTGAACAGGGCGGGGATGATCACTCGCTGGTTGTGCACCGCGTTTTCCCAATAACCGTTGAATGGACCTGACATCTAAGCTTCCTTTTGTGACCGTTTTACTTCGGTACCGCTGCTGATTTGCCTTTCAGGCTCTTGCTGTTTGATTCTCTCTGACATTGCATGACTATTTTTGACATCCTGTGCCGTATATATGACATCACGTTTTCTTGTCAAGCAGAATCTGCACTTTTTTGAATTTTTCTCCAAATCCGGGCGCGTGAGGGCAAACCGAGGGGGATTTTTTTACCACGGAGACATAAAGCGGCAGACGCGGAGGGGTCTTTAACCACTGGCCACAGCCTGTCATTCGGGTGGAGGGCCCCGGAATCCAGAAGCATTGCCCGCCCGTCCCGAACGCACGTCATTCCGGAGCGGAGCGCCTCCGGCGCGAAGAGACGGAATCCAGCCCTATCCTCCACCCAGCCCCGCCCTGTCATTCCGGGGTGGGGGCTTAGCCCCCGGGGCCCAGGAATCCAGCCGGTCAAACCAAAAAAACTTCACATCCAAGTCGGGGTCGATCCAGACTGCGTCTGTGTCGATACCCTCTCAGGGCATTACCCGGAAGGGCTGGATTCCGGGCGCGACTTCGTCGTCCCGGAATGACGGAACGGCTGAGCCATCAGCTGATACAGCTCCGGGATGGCGTTACACCCCCACCCCGGAATGACATAACGGCTGAGCCATCAGCTATACAGCCCGGGACGTTCGCGACTCCGCTGGCGTCGAGCGTAGCATCGACGGCAGCACTACTTCCCCCGCCGGCAGCAATTCAACGTAGCGAAGGATTCCGATCCTGCGATGTATTCGTTGCAGCAGTCATCCCAGCGAAGCCGTCATTCCAGCGCAGGCTGGAATCCAGTTCTTTTGACGGGGTTGAGGGCATGCCTGAAGGCTTGAGGTTGGTTGCATGAGCAGAACCTGTCTGGATCCCAGCCTTCGCTGGGATGACGGATGCGCTGGGATGAGGCCTGCGCTGGAATGACGGAGCGCCTGAGATGACGGCGGCGCTTCGCAGCAATGGCATGCTGCGCCACGGTTCAAGACTCACCCCCCTCGCTGCTGTCTGTCCTCCTCACGTCCTGCTGACCGCCCGCCCATGCCCGGCCTTGGACATGGCTTGGACGTTGCTTGGACATGGGTGGGACATTCAGGGGCGGGGGAGGGGTCAACAAACCAAGAGGGTAAATTCACAAATTCACAGCTCTTAAAAGTAGCTTGTGAATAGGTTAAAATCATATATAACAGTATTTTAAGCTCACCTATTCACAAATTTTCGCTACTCCTCTCCCCAGCCAAGAATAATAAGGCCACATCAATGCAATGCAGATATCTTGATATAGATAATGATTATATACATTATATATATTACATAATTTAATATTTATATTATAGCATAACTACTGGGACAGGGCTCCTCGCGGGAGGGGGAGAGGAGTGGCGAAATTTTGTGAATAGGTGGGGTCATTTGACTGCCCCACAGTATCTTAACCTATTCGCAAGCTACTTTTAGAAGCTGTGAAAAGGTGAAGAGCCAAACTAAAGCCGCCCCTTGCGAGGCGGCTTGGTAGTTCATTTTTTCCAAGACTCGATGAGTTCTGGAGCAAGCACATACAACTTGCCCGCATCCCCTTGTTGCGAGCGGTAACTTTCCACGCTGATCGCCTCCCTCTCGATCAATCCGGCGATGCATTCGTTGAACTCCCTTTTCCTCATATGGGAGGAGTTCATCAGGCTGGCCGCGGTAGATGCTGTCGCGCAGTGAGATGACCTCCTGGGAGAGTTTGAGTTGCCGGGGCCCCGGGAGGTTTTGGTCCCGGTCAGCCAGCCAACCGCCAAATCTTTTATCTACCAACCTCAGACAGGCTTGGCGAAATGAAGCTGAAAAAGCCGCAGTTTTAGCTTGACAGAAATGCTAAGTTCTTGTTTTTATGCAATTCGCAGCATTGGCGCGGCAATTGCTAAAGTTGTAATCGAGCTTCTAACAATATGCGCGCAAATAGATTATCGATATGTATTGCAAGGGGAGGTTGTGATGTTTTCGAAGATTCGGAAACGCAACGGCAACATTGTCAGTTT
>CAZVXH010000039.1:0-20727 GCA_964631015.1 uncultured Candidatus Cloacimonadota bacterium
ATCAGCCTTCCAAGCTGAGGGTCGCGGGTTCGAACCCCGTTTCCCGCTCCATTTTCAAGCCCGGCACCGTGAAAGGTAATTTAAAGCTCAAGTAGCTCAGCAGGTAGAGCACCTCCTTGGTAAGGAGGAGGTCATCGGTTCGAGTCCGATCTTGAGCTCCACTTTCTTTTCGAACATAATAATAACACGACGTGGGATCCGCAGCGGGTCCCAGGAGGAAAAATGGCAAAAGAAAAATTCGTACGTAACAAGCCGCATGTCAATGTTGGTACGATTGGTCATATTGACCACGGCAAGACGACGCTCACCGCAGCGATAACTTCATATTTGAGCAAAAAGGGCGGAGCCGCATTCCGTTCTTTTGACAGTATCGACAACGCGCCGGAAGAAAAAGCCCGCGGTATAACCATCGCAACATCCCACGTTGAATACGAGACAGACAAGCGCCACTACGCGCACGTTGACTGCCCCGGCCACGCGGACTACATCAAAAACATGATCACCGGAGCCGCGCAAATGGACGGAGCCATCCTCGTTGTTAGCGCCGCAGACGGCCCCATGCCCCAGACCCGCGAGCACATCCTGCTTGCCCGTCAGGTTGGCGTGCCTGCCGTGGTGGTGTTTATGAACAAGTGCGACCTCGTCGACGATCCAGAACTGCTGGACCTCGTGGAAATGGAAGTTCGCGAACTTCTGGAAAAATACGAATTCCCGGGCAGCGACCTCCCCGTGATCCGCGGTTCCGCTTTGAAAGCGCTGAACGGCGATCCCGAAGGCGAAGCCCAGATGCAGGAGCTAATGGACGCTGTTGACAGCTACATTCCTGAGCCCGACCGGGCCACCGACAAACCCTTCCTGCTTCCCGTCGAAGACGTGTTTTCGATCCCGGGACGCGGCACTGTGGCCACCGGCCGCGTGGAACGTGGCAGGATCAAAGTGGGCGAAAAGATCGAGCGCGTGGGCATCCGCGAGACCGTGGAAACCACCTGCACCGGCGTGGAAATGTTCCGCAAACTTCTGGACGAAGCCCAGGCTGGCGACAACATTGGCGTGCTGCTGCGCGGCTTTGCCAAGACCGACGTGGAGCGCGGCATGGTGCTGGCGAAACCGAAATCCATCACCCCGCACACCAAATTCGGCGGCCAGACCTACGTGTTGACCGCAGACGAAGGCGGACGGCAGAAACCCTTCCGCACCGGCTACCGCCCCCAATTCTACTTCCGCACCACCGACGTGACCGGAACCCTGACCCTGCCTGAAGGCGTACTGATGGTCATGCCCGGAGACAACGTGCAGATCACAGGTGAACTCATCACCCCGATCGCCATGGAGCAGGGACTGCGCTTCGCCATCCGCGAAGGCGGCCGCACCATCGGCAGCGGCGTGGTTGGCGACATCTACGAATAATCGCTGGATAAGGAACCATGAGAGACATCATCATCCTTGCTTGCGAAGAGTGCAAAAACCGTAATTATACGACCACGCGGAACAAGCGCAAGCACCCGAACAGGATGGAACTGAAGAAATTCTGTCCCACCTGCCGGAAACACACACTGCATAAACAGCGTTAGCGCTGAACGATATGTTGCAGGACAGTAGTTCAACTGGTAGAGCACCGGTCTCCAAAACCGGGGGTTGCGGGTTCGATTCCTGCCTGTCCTGCCACAATCTTATCCCGCAGCGGACCTCGGTCCCCAAGATTAAATGGTGAAAACATGAAACTCAACTTCGATAGAATCAACCGCTTTTTCCACGACGTGTTCAGTGAGATGAAAGCCGTTTCCTGGCCTTCGAAAGCAGACATCAAGGAAGGCACGGTCGTGGTGATCGTGATCTCCGGCATCGTGGCATTGTTTCTGAGCCTGGTCGATTTTAGCTTCGGTCAGCTGTTCGGACTGCTGTTCAAGGTTATCTAAGGACAATCGCTGTGGCAATGCAATGGTACGCGATCCATACCTACTCCTCTCACGAGAACAAGGTCAAGACGGCCATTGAAAAGGGTCTGGAAGGCACTGAACTGCTGGAATGCGTGGGCCAGCTGCTGGTCCCGCTCAGAAAAGCCTTCATCGTGCGCGAAGGCAAACGGGTCGAGCAGGAACGCAAGCTGTTCACGAGCTATGTGTTCATCGAGGCCGACCTTACACCGGAGCTGCGCAGCTACATTTTGAACATAGCCGGGGTCACCAAATTTTTGGGCCAGACCAAAGACCACAAAGACCCGATCCCACTTGACGAGGAAGAAGTGAACAGGCTCCTGGGGATCGCGGACAGGGAAAAGGAACCGGGGAAAGTATTCGCTTTCATGCCCGGCGACATGGTGAAGGTCACCACCGGCCCCTTCACGGATTTTGAAGGCCTCGTGCAAAAGGTTGCGGACGACGGCCAGAAGCTGGTGATCGATGTAACGGTCTTTGGCCGGCGCACACCGGTGGAGTTAAACTCCAACCAGGTGGAGATTTTAAGAAAATAGGAAGTACATAAAATGGCAAAACCGAAAGACGTAGTGGCGATACTGAAGCTTCAGCTTCCCGCAGGAAAAGCAACCCCGGCCCCGCCGGTCGGCCCCGCGCTGGGTCAGGTGGGAGTGAACATTCCTGAATTTTGCCGCCAGTTCAACGAAAAAACAGGCGACCAACCCGGGATGGTTTTCCCCGTGGTGATCTATGTCGCCAAGAATAAATCCTTCACTTTCGAGATCAAAACGCCACCGGCGTCGATACTGATCAAGAAAGAGGCTGGCCTCGCCAAAGGTTCGGCCACGCCGAACAAAGTGAAAGTGGGCCATATCAACCAGGAACAGCTGCGCACCATAGCCCAGCTGAAGATCCAGGACATGAACTGCAATACCCTTGAATCTGCTATGAGTATGATCGCAGGCACTGCAAGGAGCATGGGTGTGGTCGTTGACGACTGACCCACCTTGTGCAGGAGATAATATTCATAAGGAGAGTCAATGAAACATAGTAAAAGGTACAACACTGCCTACGGGATGTATGACCGCCAGAAACGCTATGATCTCGACGAAGCCATCAAGATAATGAAATCTTCACCGGCTTCGAAGTTTGACGAAACTGTTGAGATCCATTTCAATCTGGGCGTCGACCCCCGCAAGGCCGATCAGCAGATCCGCAACTCGCTAGTCCTGCCCCATGGAACGGGCAAGGTCTCGCGCGTTTTGGTGTTCGCTGAAGGCGACAAGGCAGATGAGGCCAGAAAAGCCGGTGCCGATCACGTTGGTTTGGATGATCTGATGGAAAAGATTTCGGGCGGTTGGTTCGATTTCGACGTCGTGATCACCACACCCACGATGATGGGCAGGATCGGCAAACTGGGAAGGGTTTTGGGCCCGCGCGGCCTGATGCCCAATCCCAAGGTTGGTACCGTTACCATGGACGTGGGAAAAGCCGTGGAAGAAGCCAAAGGCGGCAAGATCGCCTACAGGGTGGACAAATTTGCGAATTTGCACATCCTGGGTGGCAAGATCAGCTTTTCCGCGGAAATGCTCAAAGACAACATCAAGGTCGTTCTGGCCGCGGTTCTCAAAGACCGCCCGGCAACGATGAAAGGTGTGTACATCAAGAGCATTACCCTGAGCACGACCATGGGCCCCGGCATCAAGCTGCAAATCGCTAGCGCTACTCTGGAAGCCAAGAGCTGAGGAGGAGAAAAATGGTTCAAAGTGTAAAATATGACATCGTAGCACAACTGAAAGAACGCATGGAAGGCGCCAAAGCGATCGTACTGGTAGATTACAAGGGGATCAGCGTGGAACAGGTAAATCAACTGCGCAACAAATACCGGGAAGCGAAAGTGGATTACCTGGTCCAAAAAAACACCCTGGTCAAGATAGCTCTCAACGACCTGGGCATTACCGAGCTCGACGAATACCTTCAAGGCCCCACCGCCCTCGCCATCTGCAAGGATGAAGAAGTGGCCCCGGCAAAAGTGCTCGTCAAATTCATCAAGGATGTGATGGAGGAAGCCCAGTTCCCCAGCTTCAAAGCTGGATTCGTGGCCGGCCAGGTGTTCAACCAGGCGCAGCTGCTGGAACTGGCAAAACTTCCGTCCCGCGAAGAAATGCTGGCCAGAATTCTGGGCAGTCTGAACGCTCCTCTGTCCAACTTCATGAATGTATCCCTGGGTGTCGCCCGTAAGCTTGTTTACGCGCTTGATGCCGTTGCCAAAACAAAGGCAAGCTAATCAAAATATTATCCCTGGAGGAAAAAAATGTCCGATAAAATAACCCAAGTTATTGACCTGATTTCAGAGATGAGCCTGCTCGAGGTCTCTGAGCTTGTGAAAGCAATGGAAGAAAAATTTGGTGTAACCGCCGCCGCCCCCGTGGCCGTGGCTGCTGCCCCTGCTGCTGGCGCCGCCGACGCACAGGAAGAGAAGACCGAATTTGACGTCATCCTCTCCAGTGCCGGTGAGAAAAAGATCAACGTGATCAAGGTTGTGCGCGAGATCACCAAGCTTGGCCTCAAAGAAGCCAAGGATTTGGTTGACGGCGCCCCCAAGATGGTTGTGGAAAAAGTCAGCAAAGAAGAAGCCGAATCTGTTAAGAAGAAACTCGAAGAAGTCGGTGCTTCTGTCGAAGTTAAATAGGGTACCCACTCCCTAGCCCATGTCCAAAAAAAGTCCCGCGGGACTTTTTTTGGACTTGTTATGTTTCAGATCACGATCACGATCCATTGTCCGAGCGACACCCCTGTCCCGACACCCATGGCAGGCTTTTGTACCGCAATGTGGCGGTACCGCGCAAGCAACATTTTTACCACGCAACGGTTAGAGACCGCAAAGGAGTGAGCTTTTGAGAAAGATCAAGAGTTTTTCCAAGATATCCGGACGATTTGCCGAACTGGGCATTCCGGAAGTGGAAATACCCAATCTGCTGGCTATGCAAGTGGATTCGTTCAATGACTTTTTACAAAAGGACATCCATCCCAAGCGCCGGGAGAAAAAAGGGCTGGAAGAAGTATTCGAGGCCATTTTCCCGATCGAAGACATCAAAGGCAATTTCCTGCTGGAGTTTCAGGAATATAACATCCTGCAGGAAAAGTATTCCATAGACGAGTGCCGGGAGCGTAACCTTTCTTACCAGGCACCGCTGAAGGCCAAGCTGCGGCTCACAATCTTCGCGCAGAACGAAGGTGTCCGGGAACACAAGGACACCATCGAACAGGACGTGTTTTTGGGGGAAATTCCCCTGATCACGGACCAGGGCACTTTCATTGTCAACGGCGCTGAGCGGGTGGTTATATCTCAGTTGCAGCGCTCACCCGGGGTGTTTTTCTCTGAGGAAAAGCATGCCAGCGGCAAGACTTTGTATTCCGCCAAGGTGATCCCTTACAATGGTTCCTGGCTGGAATTCGACATCGACATCCACGACGTGATGTACGTGCACATCGACAAGCGCCGCAAGTTGCCGGTCACCATTCTGCTCCGTGCCATCGGCATTTCCACCAATCAGGACCTGCGCAAGGTGTTTTACGCCAGCGAGACTCTCAAACTGAAAGAGGCGAAAGGCCGCCATCTCTACAAAGAGATCAGGGTTGAGGGCGTGGAAGAACCACTGGCCACCGTGAACGAACAGGTCACGGACGCCCTGATCAAGATCCTGGAAGAGAACGGCATCAAAAAGGTCGAGGCCATCGATTACGAATACGAGATCGCGCGCAAGGTGCTGGAAAACACCATCGCCAAGGACCCCACCGAAAATCAGGAAGACGCCCTCAAAAAGATCTACAGCCTGATCCGGCCCGGCGAAGACGCCACCCTGGAAACCGCCAAGGCTTTGGTGGACAGGATGTTCTTCAATGAAAAGCGCTACAATCTCGATGAGGTGGGCCGCTACAAGATCAACACCCGCCTGGGCATCGACGTCGATCCTCAACTCCTCACGCTCTGTGTGGAAGACTTCGTTCACATCTTCAAGACTCTGGTGAATATTTACCACGATCAGGACGTGGTCGACGACATCGACAACCTTTCCAACCGCCGCGTGCGTACCGTGGGCGAGCTGCTGGAAGAGCAGTATAAAACCGGATTGTCCATGGTTGCCCGGATCATCCAGGAACGCATGGCGATCTCCAATACCGACGAGATCACGGTTCACGACCTGGTGAACAGCAACGCCCTGATCTCTGTGGTGCAGTCATTTTTCCTCACCGGCCAGCTTTCCCAGTTCATGGAACAGACCAATCCGCTGGCTGCGCTGCGGCATAAACGCGCGTTTTCGGCTTTGGGTCCCGGCGGACTCACCCGCGACAGGGCCGGCTTTGAAGTGCGCGACGTTCACGCCTCCCACTATGGCAGGGTGTGCCCCGTCGAAACTCCGGAAGGACCGAACATCGGCCTCATCGTGTCGCCCTCGATCTATTCCCGGATCAACAAATTTGGCTTCATGGAAACCCCCTACCGCAAGATCGTGGACGGGAAAGTAACCAACGATTATGAGTATCTGGACGCCGCCCAGGAAGACAAATACATCATCGCCCAGTGCAATGTAACGCTGGACGACAAGCGCAGGATCACCGATGAGGCTGTCTTTGCCCGTGACAAGGGCGATTTCATCCTGGTGAGTCCCAAACAGCTGCAGTTCATGGATGTATCTCCGCAGCAGATGGTTTCCGTTTCCGCGGCGATGATCCCTTTCCTGGAGCACGACGACGCCAACCGCGCCCTGATGGGTTCGAACATGCAGCGTCAGGCTGTTCCGCTGATCAATCCGGTGGCTCCGGTCGTGGGTACCGGCATGGAAAAGATCGCCACCATGGATACCTCAAACATAGCCGTGGCGCCATATGACGGAACCGTGACCAACGTCACCTCCGCCTATGTGGAGATCAAACCCCTCAGCGAAAAAGACGAGGCGTTTTACCTGAGCACGGGCAACCGCATCGAGCTCAAGAAATTCGTGCGTACCAACCAGGACACCTGCAACAACCAACGCCCCGTGGTCCGGGTGGGCGACAAGGTCCGCAAAGGCCAGCCGATCTCGGACGGAGGCTGCGTGGAAGACAACCGCCTGGCTTTGGGCACCAATCTGATGGTGGCCTTTATGCCCTGGTACGGCTACAACTACGAGGACGCCATCATTCTCAGCGAGAAGGTGGCCCGCGAGGACACCCTCACCTCGATCTACATCGAAGAGATGGAAGTGCTGGTCCGCAACGTCAAGAACGGCCGCGAAGAACTGGCTTACGACATTCCCAACGTTCCCGCCCACGCTCTGAGAAACCTGGACAAGACCGGCATCATCCGCGTTGGTTCAGTGATCCAGGCAGGCGATATCATCGTGGGCAAAGTGACCCCCAAGAGCATCGAGATCGACCCTTCCCCGGAAGAGAATCTGATGCGCGCCCTGTTTGGCGACCGGGCCGGAGACTTCACCAACAGTTCGCTCAAAGCCAAACCCGGCATGGAAGGCGTGGTGATAGACGTGAAGATGTTTTCCCGGCTGGAAGAGGGCATGGAACAGGAAGAGGACAAGGACGAGAAATACGCCAAACTGAAAAGCGACCTGAACCTGCGCCGCAAAAAGGTGGAGGAATTCAAGGAAGAAAAGCTCTCCGCCGCACTGCTGGGCCAGGTGGCCCAAACCATCTGGGACGAGAAGACGAATGTCTATTTCATCGCTCCCGGCAAGAAGATCACCAAGGCGGACATTAGCCGCATCAACTTCAAGAAGCTGGATCTGGACGCCCAATTGGTGCAGGACACGGATAAGAACGAGCACATCTACGGCGACATCATCCTGAAGATCAAGCAATCCTTGGAACAGAGCGAGAACATCTACCGCAAATCCCGCGAGCGCATCAAACACGGCGATGAACTGCAATACGGCGTGCGCAAGATGGTGAAGGTTTATGTGGCCAAGAAACGCAAGATCGAGGTGGGAGACAAGATGGCCGGACGCCACGGAAACAAGGGCGTGATCTCCATCGTGGCGCCCATTGAGGACATGCCTTTCATGGAAGACGGATCATCGGTGGACATCGTTCTCAATCCTCTGGGCGTGCCTTCACGTATGAATATCGGCCAGATCATGGAAACCCATCTGGGCATGGCCGCGCAGGCCCTGGGCTTTGAAGTGGAAACACCGATCTTTGACGGCGCCTCGGTGGAGGACATCGAGTCCGCGCTGCAGGAGGCCGGATTGCCCACCGACGGCAAGCAGGTCCTCTACGACGGCAAATCCGGCGAACCTTTCAAGGAACGCGTTACCGTTGGCGTGATCTACATGATGAAACTCAATCACCTGGTGGCGGACAAGATGCACGCCCGCTCCACCGGCCCCTATTCACTCATCACGCAGCAGCCCCTGGGCGGAAAAGCCCAGCATGGCGGACAGCGTTTGGGAGAAATGGAAGTGTGGGCCCTGGAAGCTTATGGCGCCGCGCACCTGCTGGAAGAAATGCTCACCATCAAGAGCGATGATGTGGATGGCCGCAACAACGCCTTCAAAGCCATCACCAGAGGCGAGAATCCACCCCCTCCGGGCATCCCGGAATCCTTCAACGTGCTCATCAGCGAGCTCAAATCCCTGGGCTTCGATATCGAATTCCTCAAGGATAGCGAAAAGGGCGAAGCGAGGTAAAGATGTTAAAAGACACCCGACGTGAGATCCGCCCCAACGAATACGATTTTGTGCGTATCAAGCTGGCATCGCCGGAAACGATCGTCAATGAATGGTCACATGGCGAGGTAACCAAACCTGATACTCTGAACTACCGCACCCTCAAGCCCGAAAAGGACGGCCTTTTCTGTGAAAGGATCTTCGGCCCGGAACGGGATTACGAGTGCGCCTGCGGCAAATACAAGAAGAAACGCTTCCAAAACACTGTCTGCGACCGCTGTAACGTGCTGGTGACGACCTCCCGCGTGCGCCGCACCCGCATGGGCCATATCGCCTTGGCCGTGCCCATCGCTCACATCTGGTTCGTGAAAAGCGCGCCCAGCAAGATCGGCACCCTGCTGGACATGACGGTCAAGGACCTGGAACGCATCCTTTATTACGAATCCTTCATCGTGATCGATCCGGGCGACAGTCCCTACGAAAAATACGAACTCATCGAAGTGGACGAATACTACGAGATCCGGGATAAGGTGGGGGATAACTTCATTGCCATGATGGGCGCCGAGGCCGTTCGGGAACTGCTTTCCCGCATCGACCTGAACAACGAGGCCCTGAACATCCGCTCCCGGCTGAAAATGGAAAAGGCGACCCTGCACAAGCAGAAGCTGATCAATAAACTGAAGATCGTGGACGCCTTCATCAAATCCGGAAACCATCCGGAAAACATGATCCTGCAAGCCCTGCCGGTGTTGCCGCCCACCCTGAGGCCGCTGGTCCCGCTGGAAGGTGGACGTTTTGCCACCGCGGACTTTAACGATCTTTACCGCCGCGTGATCACCCGGAACAACCGGCTCAAACAACTGCTGGACATCCGCGCCCCCGAAGTTATCCTGCGCAACGAAAAGCGTATGCTGCAAGAGGCGGTGGACGCCCTCATCGACAATTCCCGCAAGCCACGTCCGGTGCGGGGCAGAGGCAACCGGCCCCTGAAATCCCTCACCGACCAGCTTAAAGGCAAACAAGGTCGCTTCCGCCAAAACCTGCTGGGTAAACGCGTGGACTATTCCGGACGCTCCGTGATCACGGTGGGCCCCGAGCTGAAACTTTACCAGTGCGGAATTCCCAAAGACATGGCCGTGGAGCTGTTCAAACCTTATCTGATCGAACGTCTGCAAAAGATGGGCGAGGTTGACAAGGTCAAGAATGCCAAGAAACTCATCGAGAAGAAGCAGCCCGAGATCTGGTCCATCCTGGAAGATGTGATCCGCGATTATCCCGTGCTGCTGAACCGCGCGCCCACCCTGCATCGCCTGGGTATCCAGGCCTTCATGCCGGTGCTTACGGACAACAAAGCCATCCAGCTCCATCCCATGGTCTGCGTTCCTTTCAACGCCGACTTCGATGGCGACCAGATGGGCGTTTACGTGCCTCTTTCGCACGAAGCGCAGATCGAAGCCAGGGTCCTGATGCTGTCCACCCGCAACCTATTGTTGCCCTCCAACGGCAGGCTGGCCATGGCGGCCAACCAGGACATCGTTTTGGGCTGTTACTATCTTACCATGGAAGAATTTCCCCAGCCCGCGGAGATCTCCACCCTGCGCCATTTCTACAACACGGACGAAGTGATCGCCGCCTATGAATCCGAGGAGCAAAACTACTCCGTGAAAGGCGAAGTGATCGGCGAGCGCAATCTGGACCTGCATACCTGGGTCCGGGTGAAAGTGGATGGCAATTTCATCATCACCACTGTGGGCAGGGTGATCTTCAACCAAGTGATCCCGCAGGAAGTCGGTTTCCAGAATATCACCTACGACAAGGGCAAGCTCAACGACCTGGCGATGCTCTGTTTCGACGCCGTGGGACAGTGGCGCACAGCCCAGTTCCTGGATCAGCTCAAAGAGATCGGTTTTGGCTACGCCACCCGGGCCGGTGTGACCTTCAGTTTCAGCGACATCGTGGTGCCCAAGCGCAAAGACGAGATCATCGGTGAATCCGAGGAAGACGTGAAAAAGATCTTCGACCTCCACCAAAAAGGCGGGATCACAGAAAGCGAACGTTTCGGCCGTATCGTGGACATTTGGAAAAAGACCACCGTCCGCGTAACCGACGAGATGATGGAAGACCTTTCCCACAGCAGGAACGGCCTCAATTCCATCTATATGATGTTCAAGTCCGGAGCCCGCGGCAGCAAAGACCAGATCAAACAGCTGGGCGGCATGCGCGGACTGATGGACAAACCCACCAAGATCGGTTCCACCGGTGGCGCGGACGTTATCGAAACCCCCATCAAATCGAACTTCCGTGACGGACTTACCGTGCTGGAATACTTTGTGTCCACTCACGGTGCCCGCAAGGGATTGGCCGATACAGCCCTGAAAACGGCCGATGCCGGATATCTCACCCGCCGTCTGGTGGACGTGGCCCAAAACGCCATCATCACCCTGGAAGATTGCGGAACCGGCCGCGGCGTACACATGAGCGTGCTTAAAGAGGGTAACGAAGTCGTTACCACCCTGGCCGACCGCATTCAAGGCCGCACCGCGGTCGATGACGTGGTCGATCCGGTCACCGGCAAGATCCTGGTCCACAGCGGCCAGGAGATCAGCAATAAGATGGCCCGTACCATTCAAAACCACGGCATCATTTCGGTGCACGTGCGCTCGGTGCTCACCTGTGAGGCCGACCGCGGCATCTGCGCCAAGTGTTACGGCCGCAACCTGGCCACCCAGAAACCCGCCACCATCGGCGATCCGGTCGGCATAATCGCCGCCCAGAGCATCGGCGAACCCGGCACTCAGCTTACCCTGCGTACCTTCCACATCGGGGGAGCGGCTTCCACGGCCACGGAAATGGCGGAAGTGGTTTCCAATCACGATGGCATCGTCAGGTTCGATAGGATGAACACGGTCAACAACATCGACAATCAGCTGATCTCGGTCAGCCATCTGGGCCGCATCTTTGTGCTCGACGAAGAGAACGACAGCAAAGTACTCGAGGAATACAAAGTGGAATACGCGGCTACGGTGCACGTGCGCGACGGACAAAAGATCGCCCTCAACACCAAGCTGCTCAGTTGGGACCAATTCAACAATCCTCTCATTTCCACTGCCAAGGGTGTGCTCCATTATGAAAACTTCATCAAGGACATAACCTTCAGGGAAGAATACAACGATATCACCTTCTCCCGCGATATCACCATCATCGAGTCCAAGGACCGCAAAAAGCAGCCGCAATTCCGCATTGTGAGCGAAGACGGCAGCGCTGTGCAGGTTCCCCTGCCCTCCGGTTTGGTGGTGCGGGTGGAAGACGGAAGTTTCGTGCATACCGGCGATATCCTGGGCCAGACTTCCCGCATGACCATTAAACAGCGGGACATCACAGGCGGCCTGCCCCGCGTGCAGGACCTCTTTGAAGCCCGCGTTCCCAAGGACAAGGCCAAGATCTCCGATATCGAAGGGGTCGTGACCATCGGCGGACTCAAAAAGACCGGACGCGACATCTTCGTGACCCCGGCCAACGGCATTGTGGCGCCGGTGGATGGCAAAGTGCTGGTCCAATCCGACGAATATCTGAACCAGGTGGTCATTCTCACCGACAAGACCGTTTACACGGAAAAGGACGGCAGGGTCACCATCATCGAAGAAAACAAGAAGAAGCTGATCTCGATCGCCAAGCGCAATGCCAAACAGCCTGTGGTGTATGAAATACCCAAAGGACTGCAGATCATCGTGAACAACGATGACAGCGTGAAAGTGGGAGCTCCTCTCTGCGGCAGGATCATGCCCATTCCGGCGCAGCAGGAAAGCATTATCAACGACGGCGACATGGCAAAAAAAGGCCAGCCGTTGGCCGGCCGGAAATATTCCATCCCCTCCGGAAAGCGCATCATCGTCCACCAAAGCGACCATGTGGAAAGCGGTGACGCTCTCTCCGACGGACCGTTCGATCCTCACGACATGCTGGTGAAAGGTCTCATCGAAGCCCAGCTGATGATCCTCAACGAAGTGCAGGAGATCTACCGCAAACAAGGCGTGAAGATAGACGACAAGCATATCAGCGTGATCATTCGCCAGATGTTCAAGAAGGTGCGCATCACCGACAGCGGCAGCACTTCCTTCCTCGAAGGCGACATCGTGGACAAGATCCAGGTGGAAAAAGAGAACCGCGAGATCATCCAGTTCGGCAAGACGCCCGCGCAGTTTGAACAACTGCTGCTGGGGATCACCAAAACTTCTCTGCTCACCGACAGCTGGCTCTCCGCAGCCTCTTTCCAGGAAACCACGAAAGTGCTCACCAAAGCCGCCATCGAAGGCAGGATCGACCGCCTCGAAGGCCTCAAGGAAAGCATCATCCTGGGGCACCGCATCCCAGTGGGGACCGGAACCAAGATCTACAACACCCAGATCGAGGAAGCCGTCAACAATGGCGAGACGGTTGCCCAGATCATCGATCGCTTTGCCCATCCCAGTCAGGATGAAGAAGCTGATGATTTCTACAATTTCTAAACCAAAACATACAAATACCATGGAGGTAAATCAGTGCCAACGATCAATCAACTGATTCGAAAAGGCAGAACCGAGATCGAGAAGAAAAAGAAGAACAGGGCGCTTATGGGATGTCCGCAAAGGCGCGGAGTATGCACTCGTGTTTACACGACGACGCCCAGAAAACCGAACTCGGCCTTGCGCAAAGTCGCCCGTGTCCGTCTGGTTAACGGATTTGAAGTTACAGCCTATATCGGCGGAGAAGGCCACAACCTGCAGGAACACAGCATCGTGCTGGTCCGCGGTGGCCGTGTCAAAGACCTCCCCGGCGTTCGCTATCATATCGTGCGCGGAGCTCTGGATTCCGCCGGAGTCGAAAAACGCGTCAATTCGCGTTCCAAATACGGGACCAAACGCCCCAAGGCAAAGAAATAAACGGAGGAATGAGCCATGCCTAGAAAGAAAAAAGCTGTCGTCCGTGTAGTTCTTCCGGATCCCAAATACAACGACGTGATCGTCTCCAAATTCATGAACTGCCTGATGAAACAAGGCAAGAAGAGCATCGCCGAAAAGATCGTCTACGGCGCTTTCGACATCATCGCGGAAAAGACCAAACAGCCCCCGCTGGAAGTCTTTAAAACCGCCCTCGAAAACGTGCGTCCGATGGTCAAGGTCGTCTCCCGCCGCGTGGGCGGATCGAACTACCAGATCCCTCTGGAAGTGAACGAGAAAAACGGCCGCGCGCTGGCTTTCCGCTGGCTGATCAGCTATTCCCGCGCCCGCAGCGAAAAGACCATGATCGAACGCCTGGCCGCCGAGCTCATCGCCGCCTACAAAAAAGAAGGCGCTTCCATGAAAAAACGCGAAGACACCCACAAGATGGCCGATGCCAACAAGGCATACGCCCATCTGAGGTTCTGAGCCACTCAAACCAACTCTTGTTCATGTTGCGAGGCGGAATTTCGGTTCCGCCTTGCGCTTTTCCCCTCAAATGTAAAGAAGGCCGAAATTAATAAGCTTTATGGCGGTCAAATTGCATCCAACCAGAACGGAGGAACGATGAACGTTTTCAACCAACTGCACAAAATACTGCTCCTGAGCCTGTTGCTCGGTTTGCTGGCCGGAACGGTCCAGGCAGCTTTCATCCAGCCGGAGTTGGCAACCCTGGCCGCCCGGGCTTGGCACGGAACTGCTACCCGGGGTATGAATGGCCCTGCTCAGATCGATGAGTTACTGGCCTACCGGGACGGGATGTTCATGCCCGCCGCTGCGGAATATGATGCCAAATCCCCCGCCCTGCCTCAGCTGTATCTGGCGAAGTTGAGCGATGGCGGCTTTGTGCTGCTGGGAGCGGATGATAACTCAGTGCCAGTGCTGGCCTACGCGGACGGCCCCAATTCCGCCGCCTGGACTTTTCCCCCGGCCTTCCTGGAATGGGTATCCCTCTATGCCGCGCAGATCGAGGCTATAACTGACAGCGGCCTGGTTGTGCCGGAAAACCGGCAGCGCTGGCGGGACCTGAGCTTTGGAGATTACGCCGCCGAACCGGTTCGTGAACGCTCCGTGGAACCGCTGCTGGCCATGAACTGGGACCAGGGCTGGCCCTACAACGAACTTTGCCCTGCCGATCCCGCGGGCCCCGGCGGACACGTTTACGCCGGCTGTGTGGCCACGGCCATGGGCATGGTGATGAAATACTGGAACCATCCTCAGACCGGCGTTGGCAGCAACAGTTACTATGCTCAGGGTTACGGCTATCAAAGCGCGAATTTTGGCGCCACCACCTATCTTTGGGACGAAATGCCCAATTCCGTGGGCTCCTCCAACCTCCCCGTCGCTACTCTTCTCTATCACTGCGGCGTGGCGGTGGACATGGGCTACGCGCCGGACGGCTCCGGAGCTCAGAGCGCCGATGCCGCCACAGCCCTGGCCACCAATTTTCGCTATCCCGGGGCTAACATCCAAAACCGGATGGACCTTACCGACGCCCAGTGGAACTCCCTGCTGCAAACTCAACTGGACAACGGCAGCCCCATCTATTACAGCGGCCACGGCAGCGGCGGCCACGCCTTTGTGGTCGACGGTTATCAAAGCAGCGCTTACTACCACTTCAATTTTGGCTGGAGCGGTTCCTACAACGGCTTTTACTACATGAACAGCATCAATCCCGGAGGCAGCGATTTCAACGACTGGAATGCCGCCATCGTCAACTCCATCCCGGAAAACTACAGCATCGCCAACACCCGCGTCAAGCTTGCCACGCCCGGAGGAGAAACGGTTGGAAACACTTTTTCCCTCACCGTTGGCACCAATCCCATCCTCGGTAGCTGGAACGTCAACCACTACGAATTCACCCTCTTCTACGACCATACCTACGTGGATTTCATCGGCTCCACCACCGCCAACAGCATCTCGGCGCAGGGCACACTCTCGGTTACGGAAACCGAGCCCGGTCTTTTGCAGGTTAGCTGGAATGGCCCTGCCGCCCTCATCGGAGGCGGAAATCTGGCCACTTTCACCTTCCTGCCCCGCGACGCGGGCGAGTTCCTCTTCGATATCCTGGGCATGCAATACAACGCCAGCGCGGTCACCAACACCCAGTATCTGATGGTCGCGGTGGCGGCGCCGGTAGCCTCGCTGGGCCAAAGCCAGATCAGCATGACCAACGTAATGCATCTCGGCTATCAGCAGACCGGCGTCACGGAACTGCGCAGCAGCTATTTGCTTCCGTCCTGGAACGTTGGCCGCTATCAATTCGATCTCACCTACGATCCAGCCAAGCTCGAATTCACGGGCATCGACGTCGCGGGAACGCTCAGCGAAGGTCTGGAACCAAGCGTGGTCCAGAACTCACCCGGCAGCGTGTCTATAAGCTGCAACGCGTATACCTGGTTCACCGGCTCCGGCGCCCTGCTAAAGCTGGCTTTCACCGCCATCGGCAATACTGCCGCCATCTCGGTCACCAACGTTGTGCCTGCCAATTTCTACTACAACACCACTCAGGTCACTTCGGTCGGCTCGGCCAATTTCATTCTCTCTCCCAGCACCGCGTCTCAGGACGATCTGGCAGCACTTGCTCCTGTTCTTACAGTCCACCCCAATCCGGTGTTTGGCCAGGCCAGGATCACCCTCTCCGGCAAGGCCGGTCAGGAAGCTGAACTCAAGGTTTACAACCTCAAAGGCCAACTCGTGGATAGCATCCAGGTCAGATCAGCCACAGAGTATGCCTGGGACCTTAAAGACAGCTCCGGAAACCGGCTCGCGGCTGGCATCTATCTGATGGCCTGGCAACAGGGCCAAAACAAAGGGACCGAAAAAATCCTGATCATGCGTTAGCTTAGCCGGGCAGCACTCCGATCCCTGCTGGCACCAAGCGTTCATCACCAAGGCGGAACCCATCTTCCGCCTTGGTGTTTTTTTTGGTTCCGCTCCTTTAGAAATATTTCCCTTGACACATATATACCATATTGATCAGTATGCCTGCAGGATTATCAAGGAGTACCGCCATGCGTAAAATGTTGCTTTTACTCTCGGTTTTTATTACTATGGGCATGGTTCTGTCGGCTGCTGCAAGGTTGCAGATGGACGGCGAACAACCGGCTTTTGCCAATGACCGCGTCAAGATCAAACTCACCTCGGAAGCCAAGGTCAGGGCGGATTTGCCTCAGGACCTGAGCACCGAAAAAACCAGCTTCGGCCTCCAGAGCCTGGACGCCAAAATGGCCCGCAACGGCGGAAACAAACTCAAGCGGGCCCACCGCCGGGTTAACGATCTCGCCTGGGAACAAACCACCGGCTTCGACCGCTGGTTCATTATCATGCTGGACGGTAGCGTGGACGTGAACACCGTCCTGGCCGACTTTCTCACCGATCCCTCTGTGGAAGACGCCGGCCTGGAATACTTTGCCTACCCCCAAGCCGTGCCCAACGACACCTATTACGGCGACAACTGGGGCCATAACAACACCGGCCAGTTTCCTTCCTGGCAAGTAAGCACCTACGATTACACCGGCCCCGCGGTGGGTACCCCCGGCTGGGACACCCACGCTCAGGAAGCTTGGGATTACGGTTATGGCAACTCCAGCGTTGTGATCGCGATCATCGACTCCGGTGTGGATACCGCGCATCCCGACCTAACTCTGGTGGCGGGTTACGATTACGGTGTGGGCGACAGCAACCCCATGGACGATGCCACCGATGCCGGGCACGGCACCCAGGCGGCCGGGATCGCCGCAGCCAAAGCCAACAACAATCTGGGCGTCATCGGCAGCGCCGGCGGCTGCAGCATCATGCCCCTCAAAGTTGCCGATGCGGCCGGCGGCATGAGCTTTACCTCCATCGCCAATGCCATCACCCACGCCGCGGACAACGGCGCCAAGGTGATCAGCATGAGCCTCGGGGCTCAGGGCATGTCCTCAGATACCACGGTCGATCCGGCTATCACCTACGCGAACAACGCCGGAGTGGTGATCTTCGCCTCCTCCGGAAACTACTATGACCCCGCTTATATGTCTGGTAACACGGTCCAAAACTCCATCGGCTATCCTTCCAACAACCAGTATGTGATTAGTGTCGGCGCGGCCAGCCCCACCGGCCAAAGGAAAAGCTACACCTCCTCCGATGGCGTGGTCTATTACGGCTCCTGTTATGGCTCCGCCACCCAGGACAACAGGCTGGCAGTGGATATCATGGCCCCCACGGAACTGCCCTCCACCGATATCCGGGGTGCGGCAGGCTGGGCAACCGGCGATTATAACTGGTATTTTGGCGGCACTTCCTGCGCCAGTCCCTATGCAGCTGGCGCGGCGGCTTTGCTGCTTTCACGCGACCCCACCCTCACCCCGGCCGAGATCAGGACCATCCTCACCAGCACCGCCACGGACATGACCAACGGCACTTCCGTAGGCTGGGACATGTACACCGGCTATGGTCTGATCAATATGCAGGCCGCCCTGAACAGCCTGAATTTGGTGTCGATCGAGGATCCAGCCACTTTCACCGCCACCGCGGTTAGCACCTCCCAGATCGACCTCGCCTGGACCCAAAACGCCGCCAACAACAACGTGCTCGTGGCCTGGAGCGCCACCGGTACCTTCGGGACTCCTGTCGCCGGCACCACTTATTCCGCCGGCAACAGCATCACAGGCGGTGGCGCCGTTCTCTACAACGGTGCCAACACCAGCTTCAGCCACACCGGCCGCTCACCTTTTACCACCTACTACTACAAAGCCTGGTCCGTGGGTGACGACGGCGCCAAAGCAGTGGCCTATTCTCCCGGTGTTACAGCGCAGGCCACAACCTTTGCCGACGGCACCGAACGCGTCACCTTCTTCGCGGAAAACTGGGACGGCAACCTCAATGACTGGTATGCCGCCCAGGCGAGTCAGACAAATTTCTGGACCATCGCCACCGCCACCTACAGAAGCTCCCCCAACAGTGCCTATATTACCAACAGCAGTACAACTTTGGCGAATGCCTACACCCGCACCGCCACCTCCGTTTCCCACCTCTACGCGCCCGTCTATTTCCCTCCCGGAAACAGTTACCAGCTTAATTTCGCCTGGAAATCCAATGGACAGGCTACTGTTGATGTGCTGGAAGTGTTCCTGGTCAATCTTGATCTGAACATTCTTCCCGCCGCGGGCACGGCCTTCTCAACCACTTACAGGATCGGCGGCCCCTATAACGGCCAGGGAACCACCTGGCAGACGCCCACCATCACCTTGAACAACAACGTCTCGGACACGGTCCAGTTGCTGATCTTTTCCTGGAAGAACAATAACTCCACCGCCAACCAACCCCCCGCGGCGGTGGACGACATCAGCATTTCCGGCATCCTGCCGAACCCCATGATGGGCTTTGGCGATACGGAGTTCGATTACGGCCTGGCCTTCAAGGGCGACAGCAGCTGCACCCCGCATGAGTTTCTGGTGGGCAACATCGCCGGCTCGACCCTGACGATCCCCTCCGGCGCGGTTACCATGGCTGGCGCTAACCCGGGTGATTTTACCATAATAGATACCAACACTTATCCCATCAACCTTACCCATGGCCAAACCGCCTCCTGGACCGTCAAATTCGCTCCCCAGGCCAGCACTGCCTACGGCGAAAAGACCGCCAGCCTGCAGATCGTGGATAACACTGCCAAGGGAGCCTCGGCCAGGCAATTGCCGGATACCGCTGCCGTCCTCGCCGCTGCTGACCGCATCGGCAGATCTTACGCGGACGGAGCCAAGCATGCCGAGAGCAGGGCCAATGTGCTCAAACCTGCGGGAGATTCCAAAGCGACGAACTCCATCTCACCCCTGCGCGGTTTTGCCGTGGAAGAGGTTTACGAGGATTACTTCGAAACCTACGCGGATTTCGTGCTGACCTTTGCCCCCTGGACCCAGTACGACGGAGACGGCGGAGCCACTTACGGGGTTACGAACACTACCTTTACCAACTCCGGTTACACCGGCTCCTACATCATCTTCAACCCAGCCAGCACCACTCCCGCGTTGACAACAGGTTACGAGCCCTATTCCGGAGCCAAGTACGCGGCCTGTTTTAACGCCGTCACAGCTTCTGCCCCCAACAACGACTGGCTGATCTCACCCGCGCTGGCCTTTGGCGATTCGCCCCGGATCAGCTTCTTTGCCAAATCCATCACCAATCAGTATGGCTTGGAACGCTTCAAGGTGCTCTATTCCACCACCGGCAACTCATACACCAATTTTACAAACTATTTGGCTGGTAGTGCCACCACCTATGTAGAAGCTCCCCTCGACTGGACCCTTTACGAATACGCCCTGCCCGCCGCCTGCGCGAACACCACGGCTTACATCGCCATCCAGTGCGTGTCCAACGACGCCTTCCTGCTGATGGTGGATGACTTTGTGGCGGGGGATTATTATGAACCAGTAAATCCGATTGAGCTCTCCTCCTTCACCGCTGCCATCTCCGCAAACAACTATGTGAACCTCACCTGGATCACCCAGACCGAGACCGGCGTGCAGGGTTTTTACGTGCTGCGCAACAGCAGTGATGAGCTCGCTTCGGCTCTCACGGTCAGCGAACTGATCCAGGCCACCAACACCTCACAGCAGCAGACCTACACTTTCACGGACGAAGAGCTCCAGGAAGACGGAACTTACTACTACTGGCTGCAAAACTCCGATCTGGACGGCACGGTGGACTTCCATGGCCCCATCTCCATCGCCTACGCGGCTGTGGGATCCGGCACCCCGTCCATTCCGCTGGTCACGGCGCTCAATCCGGCCTACCCCAATCCCTTCAATCCCAGCACCACGCTGTCTTACAGCCTGGCGGAACCCTCGCCGGTGGTGATCGACATCTACAACCAGCGCGGTCAACTCGTGCGGTCCTATAACAAGGAGCACAATGCCCCCGGCCATTTCAGCCTTTCCTTCGATGGCCGCGACCGTAACGGGGTGCAGCTCTCCAGCGGGGTTTATCTCTACCGCATGAGCGCCGGCGCCTTTTCCCAGTTCCGCAAAATGGTACTCTGCAAATAATCCTTCTCATAAGACACCCCTGAAGCCCGGGACTCCTCGTTCCGGGCTTTCTCCATGTAGCGTGTGCGGTCTGAAAATCAGTTCCCTGATGATTTTTGGCTCAAGTTCAATTATGGTGGGTAGAAAAAACTTGAGAGGAACACGGCAG
>CAZVXH010000040.1:0-20668 GCA_964631015.1 uncultured Candidatus Cloacimonadota bacterium
TTTTGCATCCAGTCTTTCAGGACGGGGTCCTCGCGGGTGAAATCGCCCTTGAGCAGCACCACGCCGCGCTTGGCAAACTCCGCCTGAATGTCTGGCTGGTGCAGCACCTTTTTCTCATTGACCTTGCAGTTCGTGCACCAGGCGGCGCCGATGTCCAGAAACACGGTCTTGCCCTCGGCTTGCAGGCGGGTAAAGAGTTCCGGGCTGAAAACATACCAGCCGGGGTAGTCGGCGGGAATCATGCCATCGACTGTGGCCACGGCTGTTTCCCGGGGACGGTATTCCTCTTTCCAGGGCAGCAGGGTGGAGGCGGCCACGGCGATCGCGGCCACGGCGGCCAGGCCGAGGATGACCTGGACGATCCGCTTGTTCTCGGGGCGCACAAAGCGTCCGTAGAGCCAGGCGGCAAAACCCAGCCAGATGAGGTAGAGTCCGGTTTTCATCAGGTAAGGCCCGCTTTGGGTGAGGCCCCAGACGTTGGAGAAATATTTCCAGGTGAGATACATCAGCACGAAGCCCATCAATTCCTTGAAGATATTCATCCATTCGCCGGGCTTGGGGATGAGTTTGAGGGCCTTGGGAAAGAGGCTGATGATGATGAAGGGCAGGGCAAAACCGAAGCCGATGAGCAGGAAAAAGAGCACCAGCAGCGGTGAAGACAGGCGCACAGCCACTTCCAGCGCCGGACCCATGAAGGGTCCCATGCAGGAAAAGCCCATCAGAAAAGCGAACACGCCGGCGAAGAAGGAGCCACCATAGCCCTTTTTGGAAGTCGTTTTAGCCGCGGCGTTCATGCCGGGCACGGTCATCTCCCACACCCCCATCAGCGAGAGGCCGAAGAGGAAGAGGATGCTCATCATGATGAGGTTGTAGAGCAGGCTCTGGCTGAGGAAACCGTAGGTGAGGTCCACCCCGGAGGCCCGCGCGATCACAAAAACGGCCGCGATGGAGCCGAAGGAGAGCAGCACGCCGAGGGTGTAAACCAGGGTGTGGATCAGCACTTTGGAGATGTCCTTCTGCGCCTGGTTGACCATGCTCATCGCCCGGATGGGCAGGATCGGCAGCACGCAGGGGGTGAAGTTGAGCACAATTCCGCCCAGGATCGCCAGCAGCATGTAATACCAGATCTTGCCGCCGCTGGCCTGAGCCGGTGTTTTGAGCGGGGCCGCGGCTGGGCTGTCCGGGGTTTCACCCGCGGCAGCAAGCCCCTGAGTATCGGTCTCAACCGTTTGTGCCTCAGCCGCTTCCTCTTCCGGGTCGAGCAGTTCCCCGGCCGCGCCAACTTCCGCCACCGCGGGCAGGATCTCCAGATTCGCGCTGCCTTCCACATCCTGAGGGGGATCGCAGAAGCCGCTGGTCTTGTGACAGAGGCCGTAGGTCATGGATGCTTTGAGGGTCAGCTTCCCGGGCTTGGCGGGCTTGTTTACCGTGAACGGCCGGCTGAGGGTGAGGGTCTTATAATATTCCCAGATCCCTTCCTTTTTGTTGTTGGGAGCGGGATAGACGGTTTTACCGAAAGTCAGTTGGGGATAATCGCCCGACTGGAGCAGGTAGAGATAGCCGTCCTCGCCCTCGGCGGGATCGTAGGACTGTTTCTTCTCCGGATCACTGATGGTAAGAGTGGCCCGCAGAACACCTTTGTCCCCGGGTTTCAGCTGGCTGGGACTGACGCTGAATTTCACGCTCTGCGCGCTGAGCAGCAGGGCGGAAATGGAGATCAGCACCAATAAGATGAGCGTCTTGGCTGGAAGGCGCATCAACAACCTCCACGGTTTACGTATTTTAGCATCGATGTTTGAGTGCAATTTACATTCCATATGGCGGAATATATTCCAGGACGGTTTTCATCCGCTTGCGGCGCAGGTCATGGTATTGGGAGATGAGCAGGCCCAGGATGGTGAGCAGCACTCCGGCCACGGTGCGCCAGGTGATGGCGTCGCCCAGCATCAGCCAAGCCAGTCCGACGGTGAAGACAGGAATGAGGTTGGTGAAAATGTTGGAGCGCACCACACCCAGTTCGCGGATCACGCCGGTGTAGAGCAAAAAAGCGCCCACGGAGGCGAAGACGGACATCGCGGCAATGGTCAGCAGCCCATTGGCGGAGTGGGTTAGGGTGCTGAAGTGTTTGAGGTCGAAGATCAGGAAGACCGGCAGCATGTAGAGCATGCCGAAGAGGTTTTGCCAGGCCACGATGGTGAGGGAGCGGTATTTGAGGGTGACCCGGCGCACCGTGATGCCGTAGAACATCCCGGCGAATACCGCCACCAGCAGCAGCAGAATGCCTTTCAGGGTGCCAAAGAGATCCGGCTCCGCGAGGCTGAGCAGAGCCACTCCGGAAAAGGAGACCAGCAGGCCCACGATCAGCAGGGGATAGATGGTTTCCTTCAGGAACAGCCAGGCGCCGAAGGCGGTGACCAGCGGGATGGTGGAGATGATCAGCGAGCCGAGGGTGGAGGAAACGAACTGCATGCCGTTGGCCTCACCCAGAAAGTAGAGAAAAGGCTCAAAAAAAGCCACCATCATCAGATAGAGCAGGTCTTTCTTTTCCACCCGCTCCCTCTTGCCAAACAGAAAGATCACGCCGAACATCAGCAGCGAGGCCAGGGCCAGGCGCAGAAACACGATCTCGTAGGGCCGGTAGGTGACCAGCGCCACCTTGATCCAGACAAAGGTGAGCGACCAAAAGAGCATCGCCCCCACGGCCCTCAGGTAGATCTTCCACATCCTCAGTTCCCGGCCCCTACTTTGTTTTTATGGCTCCCACGGGGCAGCCTTTGAAGCGGCCGTAGCCCTCCACGCAGATACCGCATTCGGTGCATTTGGCCGGGTCGATGAGGGCCTTGCCTTTGCTGAAAGTGATCGCCCCGGTGGGGCATTGGGCCACGCAGAGCCGGCAGCCGATGCAGCTTTGGCCCTCCACCCGGTAGGACGCGGTGCCGCCGGTGGTGACGCTGGCATTGGCCAGATCCCTCAGGATGTAAGGTTCAGACCAGGCGGGTGACCAGAGCTTGCCCACCAAAAGGAGGTCCTGAGACCGGACGCCTTCCACCAGCAGGGTGTCGCCGGTGGCCAAAGCCAGACCCAGGGAATCCAGCAGACTGGCCGGAGCCAGCAGCAGACGCAGTTCGTAGCCCGGATCGGCCTTGAGCCAGACCTGGGCTTCACGGAGTTCAACCACACCGCTGTGGGCGGTGATGCCGCTGGCGGTATCGATCACGGCGAAGGCCGGCAGCAGGATCAACAGGGCTATCAGGGTTAGCAGGTAATTCTTCACAAAAGTTCGTCCTTGTTCTCTTTTTGCAGTTGTTCCACCACTTTTTTCACTTCTTCACTTCTGGCTTTGGTGGTCACCAGGATGGCGTCGGCGGTTTCCACCACGCAGAGGCCCTCCACTCCGATCAGGGCCACGTATTTGTCGCTGTAAACGTAGTTGTCCCTGGCTTCGAGGGCGAAACCGGGCTGGCGAAAGGAATTCAGCTGTTCATCGGAGGCCGAGATGTCGGCCAGCGCTTTCCAGGATCCGACGTCGCTCCAGCCGTAGCTCACCGGGATCACCACCCTTTCCCGGGCGGGTTCCATGATACCGATGTCGATGGGCACGCGGGGCATGCGGGAATAGGCTTTCGCCACTTTTTCCTCTCCGGCCGCGGCTGCCCTGAGTTCCACCACCTCGCGGGCGACGGCCAGGGCCTGGGGTAAAAACTCCGCGAAAGCCGCTCCGATGGCGTTCAGGGTCCAGCAAAACATGCCGCTGTTCCAGAGGAAACTGCCGCCGCGGAGGAATTCGGTGGCGGTGGCCAGATCGGGTTTTTCCTTGAAGCGCAGCACCCTGAAAACGCCCGGCTCGGTCTCCGCGCCAGTTTCGATGTAGCCATATCCGGTGGCGGGATACTCCGGCACGATGCCAAAGGTGACCAAAGCTCCGGCGCGAGCCACCTTTTCCGCTTTGACCAGGCTGCCCAAAAACACTTCCACGTCTCTGATCACGTGGTCCGCGGGCAGCACCACCATGCTTTCGTCACCCGGATACAACTTTTGCAGCCGGGCCAGGCCCAGCGCGACGCAGGGCGCGGTGTTCATCCCGAAAGGCTCGCAGATGATGTTTTCAGCCGGAACCCGCGGCAGATGCTGGCGCACCAGTTCGGCCTGGGAGGCGGCGGTGACCACATAGGTCCGCTCGGCCGGAACCAGCGGTTCCAGACGCTCGAAAGTAAGCTGCAGCATCGACTTGCTGCCAGCGACGCGCAAAAACTGCTTGGGATTGGCGGCCCGGCTGGCCGGCCAGAAACGGGTGCCGGAACCTCCGGCCATGATCAGCGCTATCATCTGGCCCTTCAGCGGATGACCTGAACGTCTTTGGGGTAGTTCTGCGCCCAGACAGATGAGGGGATGGAGCCGTTGAGCCTGATCCCGGTAAAGCTGTAGCTGACGCTGTTGCCGCTCTTGTCCGTGTAGCTGAGCTTGCTCACGATCCCGCTGGCGGGGTTGAGCGTGGCGGCAAGCGAAGTCACCAGATCATCCTGTTTGGGCACCAGCTTCACGCTGGCGGCGGTTTTGGACTGCGAGGTGACAGTCACGGTGGACTTGGTCCAGTAGAGTTGCAGGATCTCCACCGGGTTCATTTTGCCGAATTGGGGCTGCACCGCGCTCTTGAACAGCGTTTTGGATGAGGCATCGTAAAGCTCCACTTTGCCGTCCGCGATCTTGAGTACCTGGACGCTGGGCTTGTCGAAGCTCATCAGCATGCGTCCCGGCGTGAAATAGATCTTGCCGCTGTAGCTGATGGTCTTTTTCAGCTGGGGATAATAGTTGCTTTGCAGCACGCCGGCCTGGAAGCTGGACAGGCTCTTATAGGCACTTTGCAGCTTCGTGTACAGCTCGGAACTGCTCAGCGCGAAGCCGGCCGTCCAGGCGGTCAGCAGCGCCAGCAGGATCAATATGTTCTTTTTCATTTCGTATCCTTATGTGGTTCCGGGAAAACCCTATGCTATCAGTACTCGCTCGAGCCCGGCTTCCTGCGCGTTATTGCCCGTCCCGCAGGATGCCCCGCTGAACGAGGTCTTCACTTGTGGCCAGCACATCGCGGGATTTGCTGCCCAGATGCGGTCCGATGATCCTGGCCCGCTCAAGCAGGTCGATCAGCCGGCCCGCCCGGGCGTAACCGATCCGGAAATGTCGCTGCAGCATCGAGACCGAGGCTGTGTTGGCGTTCACCACCACTCTCGCGGCTTCGGGGAAAAGTTCGTCGTCATAGTCAAAATCGCCCATTTCCTCGTCGTCATCCTTGACGATGCTGAAATCCTGTTTGGGCTTGGGCTGCATGGCCAGAAAGTCGCAAACCCGGGCGATCTCCTGATCCGAGACATAAGCGCCGTGGATGCGTTCGGTGAGCGCTTTTCCGGGCGGCAGGAAGAGCATGTCGCCGCTGCCCAGCAGGCGTTCGGCGCCGATCTGGTCCAGGATCACGCGGGAATCCACCCGGGATGAGACCTGGAAGGCCACGCGGGCGGAAAAGTTGGCTTTGATGATGCCGGTGATCACCTTGATGGAGGGGCGCTGGGTGGCCAGGATCAGATGGATGCCCACGGCGCGGGCCATCTGGGCCAGCCGGGTGATCGGCACCTCGATGTCTTTGCCGCTGGTGAGGATCAGGTCCGCGAATTCATCCACAACGATCACTATATAGGGCAGTTTTTCCAGTTCGCCTTCCTGTTCCGCCTTCTCGTTGTAAGAGCCAATATCGCGCACCCGGGCTTCCTGCAGCAGCTCGTAGCGGTGCTCCATCTCCCGCACGGCCCAATACATGTTCTCCAGGGCCTGTTCAGGCTCGGTGACCACATTGCCGATCAGGTGCGGCAGGTTGTTGTAGCCGGCCAGTTCCACCCTTTTGGGGTCGATCAGGATCAGGCGCAGTTCCTCCGGTTTGGAGCGCAGGATGAGGCTCATGATAATGGCGTTGATGCACACGCTTTTGCCGCTGCCGGTGGCGCCGGCAATCAGCAGATGGGGCATTTTGGCCAGGTCCGTCACCACCGGGCGTCCCGCGATGTCTTTACCCAGGCCGAAGACCAGCTTGGAACTCATCGACCGGATCTCTTCGGAAAGCAGGAGGTCGCGCAGATAGATCATGTCGCGGGTGAGGTTGGGAATTTCGATGCCGATCAGGCCGCGTCCCGGGATGGGGGCCTGCACACGGATGGATTTGGCTTTGATGGCCAGGGCCAGATCGTCGGCCAGGGAGGTGAATTTGTTCACCTTCACGCCTTTGGCGGGTTCCAGTTCATACTGCGTGATGATCGGGCCGATGTTCACATTGCGCACTTCCGCCTCGATGCCAAACTCCGCCAGCTTGCCTTTCAGCACCTGGCTGGTGCCCAGGATCTGGTTTTCGATCTCCTTGCGGTCCCGCTCGGAGAGCTTTACGGGGCTTTCCAGAAAGTCCGCGATCGAGGGCATCACATATTCGCGCTCATCATCGGAACGGTCTTCAGAACTCGGAAGGGGCGGCCGTTTTTTCTCTTTGGCGGCGGCTTTGGGTTCCGGGCCGTATTCCGCCAAGGGATTGGCCGGAAACTCCTGTGGTTCGCTCTGGGAATGGTTTTGGATCACCGGCTGCGGCACGGGCCGCGGTCCCGGCTGGGCGGGGATGTCCTTGTTGATGGTCGGTTTGGCCGGTTTTTCCTTTTTGGGGGCGGGTTCCCGGGCTTGAGTAAGCTCCGCCCAAAGTTTGGCGAAAAGATCCCTGATGCGCCGGTATTCAAAGCAGAGGATCAGGGCGAAGACCGCTCCCAAAACCAGCAGCAGAGTGGCGCCGAAGGTGTTGAACACCGCCTCCAGGCCATTCCAGACCGCCCTGGGGATCACGGCCAGCTCGGGCTGCACGATCTTCCTCGCCAGCCACACCTGCAGCAGAAAGGACGCCAGCAGCAGCAGATAGAACTTCCGCCGGTTCCGCTGCGCCTGGGGATCCAGAAAATAGAGAAAACTGATGATGCCCGCGAAGATGGCCACGAGCAGCGAAAAATGGTAGCCAAACAGATATGAGACGCCATAGCCCACCGCCACGCCGAACACCCCGATGGGGTTGTCCACCTGCGCGCCGCGCAGGAACGGCCAGCGGAAGAGGTTGCCCCGCATGCTCAGATGGTCTTTGTCGTTCAGGATGGATTCCCAGCCAAAAAGCAGGCTGATCATCACCAGCAGCGCCAGCAGAGTGAGGATCCCCGCGGCCAGCCGTTTCTGCCAGAGTTTCAGGCCGGGTGAGCGTTTGGTTCTGGAACTGCTTTTTTTCTTGGTGGCAGTGGCCATGTTCTTGTCCTAAACGCTGAAGCGGACCGAGATGATATCGCCGTCGCGCACGATGTATTCCTTGCCTTCCAGGCGGAAGAGGCCTTTTTCGCGCAGATGCTTCTCGCTGCCGTGTTCCATCAGGTCGGCGTAGCGGAAACATTCCGCCCGGATGAAGCCCCGGGCCAGGTCCGAATGGATCTTGCCGGCCGCCGTGACCGCGTTGTCGCCGGTTTCGATGGTCCAGGCGCGCACCTCGTCTTCGCCCACGGTGAAGAAGCTGATGTAGCCCAGCATGCTGTAACAAAGGCGGGTAAAGCGGTCGCGGATGCTTTCGCCGATGCCCATGTCCTCCCGGAAAAGTTGCGCTTCCTCGCCGTCCAGCTTGCTCAGTTCCTCTTCAAAGCGGCCCGCGATCACCTCGGCGGTGTAGCCTTTGGCCGCGATCTCCTGTTTGAGCCCGTCCAGGGCGTGAAAATCTTCCTCGGCGCAGTTGATCAACACCAGCAGGGGTTTCTGGCTGAAAAAGCGGAAGCCCCGCAGGGCCTTTTCCTCTTCCGGATGCAGTTTTAGTTCACGCAGCGGAAGGCCGCCCTGCAGCTGTTCGCACACCTGACGCAGGATCTTTTCCTCGAACTGGATGGCGGCGGTTTTCACGCCCCGCTTGTAACCCAGCTCGATCTTTTCGATCCGCTTTTCCGCCACCATCAGGTCCGCCAGCAGCATCTCGTCTTCGAAAGAGGCCAGTTGCCGGGTGGCGGTGCCGGCGGCGAAAAGCTCGTCCAGTTCGTCGTCTTTGAAAGCGCGCAGCACCACCACGAAACCTTCGTTGGCCTTGATGTCCGAAAACAGCGCGTTATCGGGATTTTCGGCGTGGGCGGAAAAGATGCCGGGGTAGTCGCGGTATTCGATGTTGGCGTGGATGGTCTTTTTGGGGTGGTAGAGTTCGCTGAGTTTGGTCACGCGTTCGTCCGGCACCTGCACCACGCCGATATTGGCTTCCGTGGCCGCGGGGGCATATTTGTCGGTGCTGGCCTCGCTGCCGGTGAGGGCGTTAAAGATAGTGGTCTTGCCGCTTTTGGGCAGTCCAATGAGGGCTATTTTCATGGTTTGGGATTCTCCACAAGACTTTTCAGGGAGCGCAGTTCCACTCCGCTCAGGTAGCGCCATCTGCCCAGAGGCAGGTCCTTGAGCATCAGGGTGCCGAATTGCAGACGCTTCAGCCGCACCACTTTGGCTCCCACAGCTTCCACCATCTGCCGGATCTGGCGCTTGCGGCCTTCGGTGATCACCATCTTCAGGGTCATGCCTTGGCCGCCGTCGTTTTTCACGAACACCCCCGCCGGATGGGTGGGGCCGCCTTCGATCTGCACGCCGCGGCGCAGGTCCTGCAGTTCCTTCCGGTTCAATTGGCGGTTGATCTCCACCCGGTAAACCTTTTCCACCTTGCGTTTGGGATGCGTGAGGGCGTTGATCAGCTCGCCGTCGTTGGTCATCAGCAGCAAACCCTCGGAATTTTTGTCCAGCCGCCCGGCGTAGCGCAGATTGGCGGCGCTGTCCGGCAGCAGGCTGTAGATCGTTTCCCGCTTCAGTTCGTCGGAATGGGTGACCACGTAGCCCCTGGGCTTGTTCAGCATCAGGTAGATCTTTTCCGTGATCCGCCGCAGCTCTTTGCCCTGATAGCTTACCTTGTCCTCCGGGTCGATCCTGCGGCTGAGGTCCAGGCAGGGCTCACCGTTCACGCGCACCTTGCCGCCGCGGATCAGTTCGTCCGCCTCGCGGCGCGAGCAGATCCCGCATTCCGCCAGCCAGCGGTTCAGGCGCGTGCCCTCACCAGGTTTCAAGGCTGTTTTGGATGATCGTGCTGAAGAGCCGTTCGATGAGCTCATCGGTTGCTTCCCCTTTGCTTTTGGATTTGGCGGTGCTGGCGTCGGCGCCTGCCGCGGCGTAGGCCTCGCTCAGAACCAGGTTCTTGTTTTCGTAGATCACCTGGTTGTTGATCAGATCGGTGAAAACAACCCTGCAGCTCAGGCGCAGCATGTAATCCTGCACATTGTTGCCGCTGTCGTAGCTGTAGACGCTCTCGGAAAAGTCCAGGATCGTCCCTTCCAGCGTGCAGTCAGGCTGCTGGGTAACCAACTTCAGGCGGCCGTCGCGGCTGAACTGCTGCGTGAGGCCGTTGAGCACCGTATCGCCCAGATCAAACTGGGAACTTTGGTTCTCAAAAGAGCGCACGGCAATTTTTTTCAAATGCGGGTAAGCATTTGAATACACGGAATATGAGCATCCCAAAAGTACCGCTGACAGCAGTCCGAACCAAATAAATTTCTTGACCATTATGCCATACTCAAAAAATTCTCTATCTTTGTCAAGTTAAACCTTGCCAACAGACCCGAACACGGTTTTTACGCACGCCACTACCAAGGGAGGTACACCATGGCGAAAAAATTTCTGTCCAAAGCCGACGCGGCCAAAAAGCTCAAGGTCTCCGAGCGCGTCATCCAGGAGATGATGAACAGCAAGACCTTCGAGACCAAGCTGGTGGGAAAAAACCTCAAGATCGACGAGGATTCCCTCAACGAATGGCTGGAAAACCTCAATGAATTGGACGAGAAGATGCTCGCCCTCAAGCGCGTTATCTGCCATTTTGAGGAGTATATGCGGCCGGAGAACATTTTCCTGGATTTCGACGCGGAAAACAAATTCGACGCCATCCGCATCCTCAGTGTCAAAGCCAAGGAACTCAAGCTCGTGCGCGACGCCCGCTGGCTCTACGAGGTGGTGGTGGCCCGCGAGGAACTCATTTCCACAGCCATCGGCCACGGCGTGGCCCTGCTCCATCCCCGCCACCTGCATCCCTCCAAGATCAAAACCCCCAGCATCCTCTTCGGACGCTCCAGCACGCCGGTGGATTTCGACGCTCCGGACAACAAACCGGTCAACATCTTCTTCATGCTCCTGCTTCACAACGACAAACAGCATCTTTTCAGCCTCTCCTACATCTCCAAGCTGATCATGAATCCCGAGATCCTGGCCGCTTTCAGCACCGCCGCCGGCGTGGACGAGATCCACAACTGCCTCACCGTGCTGCCGGAACAGCAAAACAAGTAAGATGCCGCGCGTTCGCGTGATCCTCGGCAGTCAGAGCGATCTGGCCGCCTGTGAGCCTCTGAAGCAAGTTTTGGCGGACTTCGGAGTTGATTATGATTTTCACGTCTCCTCCGCCCACAGAAATCCGGAAGCCACCGCCCGGCTGGCCCAAACCGCCGCAGCGGAGGGGGTGCAGCTCATCATCGCCGCCGCCGGCATGGCGGCCCATCTGCCCGGCGTCATCGCCTCCCACACCACTTTGCCCGTGATCGGAATTCCCCTGCCCAGCGGCGGCCTTGGCGGCCTCGACGCCCTGCTGGCCATGGTTCAGATGCCTCCCGGAGTGCCTGTTGCCACCGTCGCCATCGGCGGGGCAAAAAACGCCGCCCTGCTGGCCATCCAGATCCTGGCCCTGCAAGATCCCGAACTTGAGGCCAAACTCCGCTCCCATAAACAAAAACTCGCCGAGGGCTGATCCCCGCCCGAAGAAATGGTTTCCCGGTCTCACCAACCGAGGCGGATGATTTTTTGAGATGTTTTTTCCTAATTTTTCCGGGGTGGGATATCATCCGCGAGGCTGATTTTTCCCTTTTCCCTCCAACGATCATTACGGGATAAATACGGGATCAATACGGATTTCACCCGTATTGATCCCGTATTTATCCCGTATTGATAATGGGAGCCATGCGGAAAATAGGTGGTTTTTTACTCTTTTCCAAATTTGAAGGGTAGGCGCCAGCGGCTCATTTTCTGGACCAAGGAACTTTGGCTCCAGAGAGTGGAATCCAAGCAATCCGTGCATGCATTGATCCCTTCCTCAGACCCGGTTTTCTCTAACACCCAACTCAGGCAGGTCACTCCGGAACGAAGCGCGTCAGCGCTGAACTGGTGTCCGGAAATGGACGGAGATATCTCTCTCACAGGCCAGCCGGGTGTGTCACAGGAGCAGATACCGGATGGAATTGTTTTGCAAGACCCGCGAAGAGAATCCGTGTCTGGCGCAAATATTCCTTGACTCCCGCGGCCACCATGCAAATGTCGTCAGACAGAGTAAAGCGCGCACCCGCATCAGGAGTGGCGCGATACTTTAGTGATTGTAACCGTAAGATATTATGAAATATATTCCGCCCTTTATAATTGACAATCTCCGGAGCGGGAAACCGCGCGGGCATGTGGACGCCTGGGTCCTGGTGGCTGAATTGGCCAATCTGGAACGCTTGGCGGCCGGATTTGAGGCCCAAGGCAAAAAGGGCGCGAAGGAATTTGCCCGGTTGCTGGACGCTTTCTGGCTGACGCCGCTGCGGGAAGTGGAGCGGCTGGGCGGCCTGATCACAAGTTGGCAGGGAGACGCGGTTGAAGCGATCTTTCCCCAAGCCGGTCCGCTTGAGGCAGTGACGGCACTGAACCTGATCAGGTCCGCGTTCCTGGACTCCGCGAGCGTTTGCGCCAAACAGGGCTGGCCTGAGCCGCGGACACGGCTGTTGCTGGGTTGGGGCCGGGTGGGCTGGCAGATCTTTCCCAATAAGCTGCAACATGAGTACACAATTTTTGGCCGGGAAACAGACACGCTGGGACTGCTGCCGCGTGGAAGAAAACAAGTGCTGCTCTCGCCTGCGGCCACGGCCAAACTGCATGCGGCAGGCCTGCTGGACAGCCGGGGACACCCGCAGCAAGGGGTCCTGTCTGAAACATTTTCCCCACTCCAGGAATCTGCCGCGACCGATCCCGCCCTGCGCGACCTCTTTGAGCATCCCCGCTTCCGCGATCTGGACCCCGCGCCAAACTTTTGCCAGGTGGTTTGCAGCCAGGTCAAACTCACCTGGAATGACCCCTCCGCCCTGGACCAACTGATCCAGGACATGGAACTGCTGGCCATCACCTTCGGCGCTTTGGTGCGCAGCATACACATGAGCGGCAACGAGTATTCAGGAGTGGTCTGGTTCGGCGTGCCCCTCAAAGATGGCAAGGCTGCTTACAGAGCCTGCCGGGCGGCAGTGGAGGCCAGCAAAAAGTTTCCCGGAGTGCGGCACGGTATCGCTTCGGGGACTGTGTTTGCCGGAAAGGTGGGCGGCGGCGATTTCAAGCGTTACGCCGTGCTGGGAGAGGTGGCGGAACGGGCCGGGCAACTTTGCGCCCTGGCCGCGCCGGGCGAAGTGGTTACCGATCAGGCGCTGCGGAAAGAGTTAAGCGAACAGTTTAGCTTCCGTCCCCTGCACCCGGGCATCCAGAAAGATAGGCAATTCACGCGCGCGTTTTCGCTCACCCCGATGCCGGCGCCGGGCACGGCAAGGGCCGTGTTTGTGGGTCGCAAAGAAGAACTGGAGACGTTGCGGGCCCTCCTCAAGCAAAGCTTGGAGAGCGGAAAAAACCTTTTCATCCAGATCAACGGAGAACCCGGGATTGGCAAGACCCGGCTTGCGGAAGAAATCATGAGCGCCGTCCCAGAGGGCGCCTGCAGCATTTTACGGCTGTGGTGCGACCCCTCCTCACCGCCCCTGGAGCCGCTGCGACAGCTGTTCCGGCAACTCTTTCCCCTGGCCCGGGAATCTGAGCGGGATACGGGCCAATTCAGCGCGCTTTGGAAACAATGGGCTGGAACCAACGCGGATCTGCTGAGCCTCGAATCCTTCATCGGATCTCTGCTGGGCCTGCAGTGGCCGGAGTCCCTGCTGGAGCTCACGCCGCCGGATCTGCGTCTTACCAGGATCCTGGGTTCCGCCGCGCTCACCTTGCGCGTAGCCGCGTCACGCCACCCGCTGCTCATCCATATCGACGATCTGCAGTGGCTCGACCCCCAATCCCGCCGGTTTTTCGAGCGTCTGGGAGCTTCCGGTATCAAACGTACCTGCATCCTGGCCACCTCCCGCTATTTGGAGGATGGCTCCGCCCCCGTGCTGCGGGCGGCAAGGTTTGCCCCGCACCGGCTGGACCTCGGTCCGCTGAACCAAGAGGACGCGCTCGATCTGCACAAAGCCCTGCTGGGCGTGGAGGTTTTGCCTTCGGCCACGGTGGCCGCGATCAAGAAAAAATTTAACGGCAGTCCCTTCCTGGTGGAGCAGATGATCGCGCTGAGCAGGGAACTGGGCAGAGTTAACGCCCGGGGTGAGTTTGACCTGCCGGAAAACTGGGAGGACTACGACCTGAACGATGTCCTGCTGCAGCGCATCGACCACCTGGCCGCCAAAACCCGCGCATGCCTTTCCAACGCCAGCGTTCTGGGCATGCGCTTCAACATCAAAGTACTGTCGCGCATGCTGAATTCCGACGCCCGGCGGGAATTGGCCGGAGGCACAAAAAATCACATCTGGAAAGACCTCGGCGAAGTTCTCTACATCTTTTCCCACGTCCTGATCCAGGAAGCCGCCTATGCCCGCGTCCTCGGCAAGGAACTGCCCCGCCTGCATCTCAGCGCCGCCCGGGCCATGGAAAACGTCTTTGAACTGGAGCTGGACGAACACGCAGCCGAGATCGCGCGGCACTACGAAAAAGCAGACGAGCCGGCCAAAGCCGCCCACTATTATGACCGCGCCGCTGACTACGCCTGGGAGGGCAGTTTTCTGGACCGCGCCGAGGAACACTACGCACGGGCCATCGCCCTCAGCGTCGCCGCGGAGGGCAAAAACAGCCCCAACTACTGCGAATACCTCTTTCACCAAGCCCTGCTCCTCCACTATCTGCTGCGCTACCGGGAAGCGGAACCCCTCTACCTGGAAGTGGCGCGGCTGGCCCGCCGGATCCACGGTTCCAACTCCCTGGCCCTCAGCCCCTATCTGAACAACCTCGGCCGCTTCTATAAAGACACCGGACGCTTTGACGAGGGCGCCAAACTGCTGCGGCAATCCCTGGCCATCGAGCGCGAAAACGACCCCGTGGGTTCCAACGTGGCCGACCGGATCAACAACCTGGGCCACCTCCACGGGATCCGGAAACAGTTCGACCAAGCGGAAGCGCTGTTTCTGGAAGCGCTGGAAATAATGGAAAAGAACTACGATCCCTGGCATTTCTTCACCGGCACTGTCTGCGGTAACCTGGGCGGGGTGTATTTTCACCAGGGACGGCTGGCGGAAGCGCGCAAAATGCTGGAACGGGCATTGGAGATCACCCAAAAGAACCGGGGTCCCGACCATCCCGTGACAGCCATTTACCTCACCAATCTGGCCAACGTGCACCGTTCCCTGAAACACTATGCCAAGGCCGAAACCCTGTTTCTGAAAGCCCTGAACAACATCAGCGGCCCCTTTGGGGAATTCCACCCCAAAACCCTCACCGTGGTGGGGCTGTTGCAAGAGCTCTCCGCCGAACGGGGCGACCCCGCCAAAGCGAAATATTTTGCCGCTTGGCTGGCCCGGGGCAAAGCTGAAGGAGCGGGGAAATAACCGCGAACCTTTGCTTATCCTTTCCCTAAATATATTTTATGCTTAGGAATGACCGGAGCCAAGCATCTCTTCCGCAAATAGATAAGCCGGTTAGAGCGCATTGCCCGGAACGGAATAAACGAACAAACACGAAGATTTAACTTGACAACAAACACCCCCATCCGAAGATTGCCACCACAGACCCTACATAGAATGCCCTCCGAGTCCGTGGGGACGCCGCCCGGCGATCCCCACGGTTTTTTTTATTGCCCGAGAAGGGCTGCCGCGTTTTCCGGGCGGTCTCCATCCCGGCCTCCACAGCCGCCAAACATGGTTGGGTGAACGGCCAGCCGTGCCGAAGTTCTTGCTTTTGGCCCGGTTCAGGATAGATTGTTTGGTAAGCCTAAATCTCGCGGGAGCTTGATTTACCCGCGTCAACAATATCCCCCAAGGAGCACAATACATGCGCAAGATCAGATTGATCAAACCCGCCAGACCCAGCGTCGATGGCGCCGGAGTTCACCTATATCGCGCTTTCGGTTTCGGCGACGAACGCCTCTTCGATCCCTTTCTGATGCTGGACGATTTTCGCAACGATGACACCCGCAACTATCTGCCCGGCTTTCCCTGGCATCCGCACAGAGGCATCGAGACCATCACCTACATGCTGGAAGGCAGCGCCGAACATTCCGACAGCATGGGCAACAGCGGCGTGATCGGCAAAGGCGACGTACAGTGGATGACTGCCGGCAAAGGCATCGTGCATCAGGAAATGCCCAAACCCAATCCCCTGGGCCGGATGTACGGTTTCCAGCTTTGGGCCAACTTGCCCGCCGCCAAAAAGATGATGCAGCCCCGCTACCGCGACATCAAAGCGGAGGACATCCCGCTGGTGACCACGGCCTCCGGTGCGGAAGTGAAGGTGATCTGCGGCTCTTTCCAAAATGTGGCCGGCCCCACCCGGGACATCGTGATCGACCCCCAATATTGGGATGTGTACCTTCCTCCCGATACGGAAATTACGCTGCCCGCGCCCAGCGGCGAAACCTGCTTTTTCTACTGCTATGAAGGCGAAGCCACAGTGGGCGACCAGCTGGTAAAAAACCGCCAGATCGCCCTGCTGGATGACGGCGACGAAGTTTCCCTCACCGCCTCCACGGCCGGATTCCGCATGCTGTTCCTGCGGGGCAAACCGCTCAACGAATCCATCTCCTGGCGCGGCCCCATCGTGATGAACACCCGCGAAGAGATCGAAACCGCCTTCCGCGAATTGGACAAAGGCACTTTCCTGAAATAATCCCGGCCCACCGGAGGTCCCGCCCCGCTAAGCGCGGACAGCAACCTCCGGAAGGCCGTGCTGATGATCCGATAAGTTATTGGCGCTCAGCCTGCTTGACGGGCGCACCCTCCCGAACCGCCTTGACCAGATAGAACATTCTGTCCAACTGATCGTCTTCGGGATCCATGAAAAATCGTTCATTGCCCAACACACTGGAGTAATACTCGAACACCCCTTCGGGGTCTTGAGAACGGTAGATATCGAAACGGGTGGGAGTCAGCGGATAGCTCCAAGTCAGTTCATAGCAAAAGTCGTACGCGTTGTAGCTGATCACCAGGTCGGTCACCGGCGGCAAGCCCAACAGCGTGAAAGTTTGGATCGGCCCGTAAACGTTGTTCGTTTCATTCGCTTCCGGCACCTCGCCCTCACCGTCGATCTGCAGCCAGGAGGTCCATTCGCCTATCCAGACGGGATCATAGAGGTAAAACTCGAAGGTGAAATCGTAGGGGAGTCCCGTGCGGGTGGTGTAGTCTCGCACCCAGGTATCTCCAACCAAGTGCAGCGGAGGAGGGGTGCCGCGGTTGAAATACAGATAGTGCCAATACGGAGTGGAGCAGGGCGTGGTGCTGGCGTTCACCATGGTTACCTTCAGGCGGATCCAGTCTCCAGGATAGGCCGTCGCCGTTTCGAAGACGGCCTTCACCACGCGAAGGTCTAAAGCAGCGGTGGGGGAAGTCCAGATGATCCTTCGGTATTCATCCATATCGTGGTCCTCGCCTGCATAGTTGCCGGAGGCGTTGACGAAATTGACCACGCCGGCATCGATCGTCTTCGATACATTGCCGATCTGGTTGCCATCAGTATAAAACGCAGCATTCTGGATCAGCAGGTTGTCGGAATTGTCCAGGGTCAACAAGTGTCCGAACTCGCTTGAATGGGCGAACTGGCAATCAGTGAAGGAGTTGTTCGGATCCACGATCGCGCCTGGCGCTACATAAACCCCATACATACCCATGTAGGAAAAGTCCGCGTAATTTGCTGCAATTGTGCCCCCACTGAGCACGGAGCAGCTGAAGTAGCTTCCATCCACAGAGGTGATCCTGGCTCGCCCCGCAAGCCCGCCAATGGCCTCCAGCCTGCCTCCGTCCTGCACCGTCAGGGCTCCGTCCATACTCAGCAGTAAATACGCGTTTTCATCCACCTGCAAGGTGCCGTAAACATCCACATTCGCGTAGCATGTGAGGGTTCTGCCGTTAAGGTCCAGGGAGCCGTTTTGCACCAACACGCTGCTGAGGCAGGTGACATTTGAAGTCAGGGCCACTCCGCCGGTGTTGGATATCTTCAAATTCTGGAACCTTTCTGTGGCGGGGCTTTGGATATATATATTGGCGTAGGCGGAGCCTGCCATTTCCACGGTTCCGCCAGAAGGGGCGAAAGTATAATTGTAGGTGTTTATACTAAACGAGCCATTAACGCGGATGGTTCCGCCGGTAATATTTTGGGAGAATCCCGCGAATTCACCAGTTGAGATCTGCACTCCCCGGGTAGTGAATTCCAGGAGTCCGGCAGACATATCCACCAAAGCATTTGTGTCGTAGTGCGGCCAAACGGAATCGTAACCGCCGCCGATAACGGAGAAGGTACCGCCAGAGATATGCAGCTCCCCGCCCAGATCTATGCCGCCTGCATGGCCGTACAGCCTGATCTGACCGAAGTTGCTTTGATACCAAACCCCCTCGATGTAGCCGGCCATGAGCTCGTAAACCTCCACCGTGCCATTATATACACTAACGGAGCCGCTGATCCAATCGTAGTGGTCGATGCTTATAAATGGGGGCGAATCTAACCATAAATTGCTCATGATGACAGTTCCGCCGGATTTGTTGATCGTCACCTGATGGAAGTCTTCGTTGTTGGAGACCAATTGATTGGCGTTGCCGTTGAAGGTAACCGTTCCGGTGCCTTCGTCGAAAGCCAAAGTGGTTTGCTGATTATCCCAATTGCCGCCCAGGTTGATGTTGAAGCTGTTCGCGGCCAGATAGCCAGCCGCCAGCGTCAGGTTGCCGGCCACGCTGATGTCTGTCGTCAGAAACACACCCTGGCCGGAATTGATCAGCAAATTGTTAAAGTGGCCGGATTGCGTTGAGGTGATGTTCGCGTTGGCCGTGGCGTAGATCTCCACCGTGCCTCCTGGAGGGGCGAAATCGGAGGAATAGGTGAAGCTGCCGTTTACGCGGATGGTTCCTCCGGTAATGTTTTCAGAAGTTCGGGCTCCGAATTCCCGCCACACTGGATTGGGGATGATAACGCCTTGGTTGGCAAAATCCAGCACGCCGGCGCTCATTTCCAAGGATCCCACCCACACGGATTCCGCGATGCCGTCGTAAACTGTGAAAACTCCTCCATATATATACAGGGCGGCCTCCAGATCGATCCGGCCCGTTTGGCCATACAGATAGATCTCCCCGGGATCATACAGGTACCATATCCCCCTTATGGAGTTCTGCGCGAGATAATGTACATTGAGAGTACCGGCCAAAACCTTCACCCCCCCCCTGGAGTAGGTATACGATTGCCATGAAACCGTGACCGCGCTGTTATTGATAACCACCGCTCCGCTATATTTATCCAGCACCACGTTGTGGAAATACTCGCTGCTGATGATCTGCTGATCGGTATCGCCGCAAAAGGTGACCGTCCCGGTACCCTCAACGAAAGCGGGCATCCCGACCAGATTGTTCCAGTTGCCTTTCAGGTAGAGGTTCCAGTTCATCGCCCGAAATTCACCGCTTTGGAGGGTTACGCTTCCTCCCACAGTTATATCGCTGCCGAGATAGGCATAGGAGCCACTGTTCTTCTGGAATATGAGGTCATTCAGAAAGCATCCTGATCCGCTTTCCATATAAAGGGATGATGTACCCCCGCCTACCATGTACAGGCTGCCCCGGGTAAGTTGTACGTTGGCACCGCTGTAAATCGTTAAGTGCGTTGATAGTCTGATAACGCTCCAAACTCTGGCATTGGTGCTTAAATTGGCTGTAGAGCCAGCCCTAAAGATGAGACTTCCGCCCACTTCCAAGGTTGGAGATATCATATCCATCCCAGATATACTGGTCATATAAGTGCCATAGTTGTCGTAGTTTTGCCCTACGGTCAAGCTGCCGGTACGAACGTTGACCAAACCACCGGCATTGACGCTAAGGTTGGCGCAGTAAGCAGCCCCAACAAGTAAGGGATAGTAAGTTGAGCCGCCGTTGATGGTCACGTTATCCCCGCTGTTGGGAACTTGGGCGGGGTTCCAGTTGGTGGGTTCATGCCAAGATGTGCTGTAACTTCCGATCCAGGTGATGTTTGTACGGTTGGTTACATCTGGTTCGGGTTCCGGGGGCCCAGTCAGGGCGTTGGCCGTCACAGCCAGGCAAAAAAGGCTTAGGACGACAAAGAACAGTTTTTTCTTCATTTTCTTCCTCCGTGGAAGTTGGTGGTTATATTTGAGGATGTTGATCCTGCCGATGCAGATAGAGGCTCACATGGCGCATGAACCAGCCAATCTCTCGCGAAACTCTGCCGGCGAATTTTTACCGAAGATTGTAGCGCGTCTGCCCACCCAAATGTCCTTAAACCAAAACATTCTGTTCCCAATATAAAAAGCATAGGCATACTCCCTATCCCCTCATCACCAGTCAGATGAGAGATCATTAAGAATATATGTTCCAAATAACAAGGCAAGTATGGTAATTCTAAGTTTTCCTGTCAAGGAAAAACCGCGCGAATTATTACGGCTTTGGTTTTGTTTGTTGATTTATTTCCTCACCCGGGACTCGATCTCCGCATTGACGCGGGGTCAATGTTCCCTGAAGTTTTTCTGCGAAAACCCACGCGCCCAGTCCCAAACCTCCGTCATTCCGGAGCGGAGCGCCTTGGGCGCGAAGAGACGGAATCCAGGCCGTCTGGGTAATGCCCTGGGAGGGTGTCGACTCAGACTGCGTCTGGGTCGAACCCGACTTGGCCTGGAACCAGGGATTGGCTATTCCCGCCAGGCCTGGATTCCAGGGCCACCGCCAGAGCCCCGCCTGGGGCGGCAGAACGATAGCGAGGGCGCGTAAGCCCCTCGTCAAGCAGCCCCCCGAGCCTAAGCAGAGCCCCTCGTGGGCGAAAGAACCGGTGGATTGATTTCTGTCGCCCCTGGCGGGGCTCTGGGAGGTGGGGACAGATCCCGGTACGAGGGGCTTACGCACCCTCGCTATCGTTCTGTCGCCTCTGCGAGGCTCACGGACGCAAGAGCGAAAGGTTTCAGCTGCCTCAAATTATCTCAAATTCTCAGAGCCCTGTAACTTCCCAACCCCCATCAGTAAAGGGTTTGAGGGTCAGATTCTCAAAATAACAGCACCCCCATCCCCGAAGGAGGGAAACAGGCCAGGTACCAGGCGAGCCACAGACTTGGGGTGGCAAAATCCGTTTGCCACAGTGAGCGCAGCTCACTTTAGCCAGTGGCTGTCTCTGCCGAACAGATTTCGGCAGCCCACTTTAGGGTACGTGATCAAATGCCCTTAGCCCCTCCACACCAAGATTGCAAGAGAGCCTAAAGCAATGCTCCCTACCACCATACCTATATAAATATAACATAAATATAAAATTATATAATAATATATTAGTA
>CAZVXH010000041.1:0-17312 GCA_964631015.1 uncultured Candidatus Cloacimonadota bacterium
CTAAATGCTCTTACTTTTTAACCAGACCCTGAGGATTATGTGCAAAGGTCTTTCTAATTGCGTTCCCCCCAACTTTGCGGCAAGATTCCGCTTGACAAAATTTCGGCCCGGGTCAAGCGTTCAGACAAGATGGCGGAAGCGGTTCGAACGAGTGGCCGCGTTGCCTGAAAGACGCTCTGGGAGATAATTATGCCCAAGATGAGAATTTGGCTTTGGCTGGCCTTGTTGTGCTTCACGCTGCCTTTGCTGGCGGAAGGCGACAAGGATTTTAGCGATCACAGGGAGATCTGGGTTTCCGGAGAAGAGGAGTTTATCCGGGCGATCGCGCCGAACACCACCATCCATCTGTATTCGCAGATGCTTGACCAACTGACTTTTTCCGGCCAATACAGTGACCTGAATCCGGAATACGTGAGTTTCGAGCCGGTGTTTGACGGCGTTCAGTTGGTGATCCAGAACGTGCACAGTTTCTCCATCATCGGCGATCCGGACACCCGCTCGCGGATCCTGGCCCAGCCCAGCTACGCGAATGTGCTGACCTTCAAAAATAGCGAGGAACTGACGCTGCTGAACCTCGATTGCGGCCACGCGGAGGAAGGATACTGCACTGGAGGGGTGTTGAGCTTCGAAAACTGCCACGGGATCAGGATCGCCAACTGCGACCTCTGGGGCTGCGGCACCGAGGGGATCACGCTCAGCGAATCTTCCTGGCTGACCTGCGCGGATACCACCATCCGGGACTGCAGCTACTCCATCCTGTCGCTCTACAACAGCTACGGCGCGGAATTCAGCAACTGCGTGATGCGCAACAACCGCGAGTTCAGCCTGATCAATGTAGCGGAATGCCGGGAAGTGAAATTCAAAAACTGCGTGATCTACGACAACAGCGCGGCCAACGACTGGGGCAGCGGCTATCTGGTCAACGCCAGCAAGTCCGAAATCCTGTTCAGTGAATGCGCCATCTTCAACAACAACGTGAACGACCTGATGAACAGTCCGGATGGGATCAGATATGAATACTGCACTGTATTTGGCAACAAAAACTGGGGCTCTTCACCCTCTTACGAAGAAGGCAGGGAGGATGATTCCAGCCAGGAAGAAGAATACTATTATGATGAAGAGTGGTAGGCGTTTAGCAGATCGATAGGAAAACATGGAAAAGGTTGGCTGAAGGCCTCACAGTGGATCGGTTCCCTTGTTTCAACCCACCCGTCCAAACCCAGTTTCCTGTTTGACGCGCTAGTCGATATTGTCAAAAAACCCGGGACTGAAATCCCGGGTTTTATACTGCCAGCCAAGTTCTCAGAACTGACTATTTATTGAGGTCCTTGGCTTTGATGTGATCTTTTTTGGGGGTCACGGCTGATTCTTCCACAAACTGGATGATGGCCATGGGGGCCGAATCGCCGCGGCGGAAACCGGCTTTGACCACACGGGTATAGCCGCCCGGGCGTCCGGCAAAGGCGGGGGCGATCTCCGTGAAGAGTTTCTTCACGAGGGAACGGCTGCCCAGGACGCTGTAGGCCAGACGGCGGGAGTGGACGGTGTCGGTTTTGCCGTAGGTGACCACGCGGTCGACGAAGCCGCGGAGTTCTTTGGCTTTGGCAAGGGTGGTGGTGATCTGGCCGTGCTCGATCATGGATTTCACGAGGTTGCAGATCATCAGGCGGCGGGCGTCCATTTCGCGCCCGAATTTTCTTCCTTCATCTCTATGTCGCATTTTTCACCTTCTTTTTGGAGGGGGGAACCGGTTTGCGGGGCGGGGCGGGAACCTCGTCCACAGGCTCAACTGGAGCGGGTTTTTCCTCCACTTTCTGTTCTTCGGGGGCTTCATCAGATTTGATGCCGCGGCTTCTGGCGTCGCGGATCTGGCCGTAAATGCCGTCCACATCCATGCCCAGATGCAGGTCGTATTTCTTCAGTTTCAGCATGATCTCCTCGAGGGATTTCTTGCCGAAATTGCGGAATTTGAGCATCTCCGCCTCGGATTTGGAGACCAGCTCGCCAATCGTTTCGATGTTGGCGGCGTCGAGGCAGTTGGCGGCGCGGACGGTGAGTTCGATCTCGCGCACTGGCAGGGAAAGGATGCGTTCCTTTTCTTCCAGGTCGGGATCGAGATGGACGTCACGGATGTATTCCGGCTCGGTTTCAAAGCGGCAGATCTTGCCCACCATGTCGCGCAGGATCTTGGCAGAGAGGAAGAGGGCGATGATCGGCTCGACGGAACCGTTGGAATGGATCTCGAGGATGAGCTTGTCGTAGTTCATGCGCTCTTTCACCCGCTGGTGGGTAACGCTGTAGTTGACCTTGAGGATGGGCGAGTAGACGGAATCGATGGGAATGAAGCCCACGGATTTGCCTTCGGGGTTCTGGCGGTCGGCGGAGACGTAGCCGCGGCCGTTGCCGATGATCAGTTCCATCTTGAAATCCACGTCCTCGGTCACTTCCAGCAGATAAAGGTCCTTGTTGATGATCCGGACGGTGGCGTTGTCCTGGATCTTGGACGCGGTGACCACGCCTTTGCCCTTGTGCTCGAGCACCAGGGTGACTTCATCCACAGAGGAGGAATAGATCACCAACTGCTTGAGGCGCAGGATCAGGTCGATGTAGTCCGAATTCGTGCCGGGTACCGGAGTGAATTCGTGGTGCAGACCTTCGATGCGGACAAAGCGCACGGCCGAGCCCTGGATCGAGGAGAGCAGCACGCGGCGCAAAGTGTTGCCGATCGTGGTGCCAAATCCGGGTTCCAGCGGGCCGATCTCGAACCTGCCGTAATGGTGGGAATAGGTTTCCCTGTCGTAATCCACATTTTCGGGCATTTGCAGGGGTTCCAGGTATAGCATATTGACTCCTTGCTGGATCAGCGATTATTTGGAGTAGAACTCAACCACGAGGCGCAGATCGACAGTGTTGGGAATTTCCGCCGCGGGGGGGACGTTCACGAACTGTCCGCGCATGTTATCCTTGTCCACGGTAAGCCAGGGGAAGGGAGAGCTGGCTTCGGAATTGTTCCAGGCCTCAGCGAGGGGTTTGATGCCCTTGCTTTTGGGGCGCACTTCGATGAGGTCGCCGTCTTTAAGCAGATAGGAAGGGATGTCCACTTTTTTGCCGTTGACCATGAAATGGCCGTGGTTCACGAACTGGCGGGCCTGCATCCTGGTGGTGGCAAAGCCGAGGCGGTAGACGGTGTTGTCCAGTCTGCGCTCCAGAATTTGCAGCAGGTTGTTGCCGGTGACGCCTTCCATCTTGGCGGCTTTCACGAAGTAGTTGCTGAACTGCTTTTCCAGCAGGCAGTAGATGTTTCTGAGTTTTTGCTTTTCGCGCAGATGGATGGAATAGTCGCTGGGTTTGCGGCGCATGTTTTTGCCATGCTGTCCCGGAGGAAATTTGCGCTTGTTCAGGATCTTGTCGTATTTGGCTGTGCCAAAGATGTTTTCGCCGAATTTACGGCAGAGTTTCGCTCTTGGTCCGGTGTATCTAGCCATGATTTCCTCGCTTATATCCTTCTGGTTTTAGGCGGACGGCAGCCGTTGTGGGGAATGGGGGTGGCGTCCTTGATCATGGTGACCTTCAATCCCGAGGCGTTAACCGCGCGGATGGCGGATTCCCTGCCGCTGCCGGGGCCTCGCACGATCACGCCCACGCGGGTGATACCCATGTCCAGGCCGGCTTTGGAGACTTCGGTGGCGGCAAGCTGCGCGGCAAACGGCGTGGCCTTGCGGGAGCCTTTGTAGCCAACTCTTCCGCCACTGGACCAGGTGAGCACGTTGCCGGAGCGGTCGGTGAGGGAAATGATCGTATTGTTGAAGCTGGAGTGGACGAACACGATGCCTTCGTCGAAGGACAGGCGGACGCGTTTTTTCTTGGTTCTGGTTTTTTTAGCCATTTATCTTATCACTCCTATTTCTTCTTTTTAATGGCGCCTGAGCGCGGACCCTTGCGGGTGCGGGCATTGGTTTGGGTGCGCTGGCCGCGTACGGGCAGGCCGCGTTTGTGGCGCATGCCGCGGTAGCTGCCGATCTCCATCAGGCGTTTGATGTTCATGGCCACCTGGGTGCGGAGGGCGCCTTCGACCACATAGTCGTTCTGAACTATGTCGCGAATCATCTTTTCCTCTTCGATGGAAAGGTCTTCCACCTTTTTGGTCTCATCGATATTGGCCTTGCGGCAGATATCTTTGGCGATGGTGGGGCCGATCCCGTATATATAGGTGAGGCCGATGAACAGACGTTTGTTCTTGGGGATTTCTATACCTGCAATGTGTGCCAAGTTGGTCCTCCTTAACCCTGTCTCTGTTTGTGTTTGGGGTTGGAACTGCAGATAACACGGATCACGCCGTGGCGTTTAATGATGCGGCAGTCTTTACAGACTATCCGAACTGATGATCTCACTTTCATTATCGTCTCCTTGCGAGAGTGCAGTGCTCCCGCAATGTTTTTATTTATAGCGGTAAGTGATCCGGCCGCGGCTGAGGTCGTAGGGGGATAGTTCCACCTTAACCTTGTCGCCGGGCAGGATGCGGATGTAGTGCATCCGCATTTTACCGGAGCTGTGGGCCAGGATCTCGTGGCCGTTCTCCAGTTGAACCTTAAAAGTGGTGTTGGGAAGGGCGTCGGTGACGATGCCTTCCACTTCGATAACGCCGGTTTTACTCATATATGCTCCTTCAGGCCTGGGTAAGGATCTCGGGCTGATCATCGGTAACGATGATGGTGTGTTCGAAATGGGCCGACAGACTGCCGTCGGCGGTGTGGAATTCCCAGCCTTGTTCCCTGACGCGGTTGGTGCCGATATTGACCATGGGTTCGATGGCGAGGGTCATTCCGCTCTGGAGGCGTGGTCCCCGGCCGGGCTCGCCGGAATTGGGGATCTGGGGCTCTTCGTGAAGCTCGCGGCCCACACCGTGTCCGGTGAGGCTGTCCGCTACGAAATAACCCTGCTCTTTCACGTAGGACCCGATGGCGTGGGAGATGTCTCCGACCCTGTGGCCGGCTCTCGCGGCGGCAATTCCCCGGCGCAGGGCTTCGGAGGTGACCTCCAGCAGCCGGCGCGCTTCGGCCGAGATCTCGCCCACGGCGTAGGTGCGGGCGGCATCGGCATAATAGCCGTCTTTGACGGCGCCAACATCGATCCCGATGATATCGCCAGGGCGCAGGATCACCTGCCTGGAAGGGATCCCGTGCACAATGCCGGCATTGGGCGAGGTGCACAGGGTTCCCGGAAACGGGTTCAGACCGGGGACGGAATAGCCTTTGAAAGCCGGCTTGGCGCCTCTGGCCGTGATGAAATCATGGGCAAAGGCATCCAGGTCCCAGGTGCTGACACCGGGCGCGATCATCCCCTCCAGCTCATTCAGCAGTTCGCCGATGATGCGGCAGGAGACGCGCATTTTTTCCAGTTCAGCGGGTGATTTGCGTATGATCATGATCAGCTTGAGCGTCCGCGGAGCTTTCCTTTCTTCATGAAGCCGTCGTAGTGGCGCATCACCAGGTGGGATTCGATCTGGCGCAGGGTGTCCAGCGCCACACCGACCACGATGATCAGTCCCGTGCCGCCGAAATAGAAAGGCAGCTTGAAGAATTGGGTCATCATTTCAGGCATCAGGGCCACAAAGGCAAAGAAGACGGCGCCGGGCAGAGTGATGCGGGTAAGCACCGAAGAGATGTATTCCGCGGTCTTCTTTCCGGGTTTCTTGCCCGGGATGTGTCCGCCGTATTTGACCATGTTTTCCGCCATTTCCGTGGGATTGAGCACGAGGGCTGTGTAGAAATAGGCGAAGAAAATGATCAGGCCGACGTAGATGATGGTGTAAACCCAGTGTCCGGGTGTGAAGAGCAGGCGCAGGGTACTCCAAAAAGTACCGGCCTCGGCCTGTCCGCCCTGAAACAGAGTGATCAGCGTGGCGGGAAACATCAGGATCGACTGGGCGAAGATGATGGGGATCACGCCGGCGGTGTTCACCCGGAGGGGAATGTAGGTGCTCTGTCCGCCGTAGACCTTTCTGCCCACGATGCGCTTGGCATACTGGACCGGGATCTTGCGGATGGCTTCCGTCACAAAGATGATCGCCGCGGTAACCGCGACCATCACGGCCACGGCCGCCAGGGAGATGATCACCCCGGAAAAGCTGTTGAAGCGGGTGCGGAAGAGATTGATGAAGCCTTCCGGATAGCGGGCGATGATGCCGGCGAAGATGATCAGCGAGATGCCGTTGCCGATCCCGTGTTCAGTGATCTGCTCGCCCAGCCACATCACGATCATGGTGCCGGTGATCAGGGTGATCACGCCTGTGATGTGGAAGAGGAAGTTCGCTTGAGGTACCACGGGGCCAGTGGATCCGGCCATGTTGACAAGTCCGACGGTGATCGTGATGGCGTTGAAGGCGGCCAGGGCAACCGTGAAATAGCGGGTGATCTGGTTCATCTTCTTCTGGCCGTCCGCGCCTTCTTTGCGCAGCTTTTCAAAATAGGGAATGATGCTGCCGAGAAGCTGGATCACGATCGAGGCCGTGATGTAGGGCATGATGCCCAGGGCGAAGATCGAGGCGCGCTCGAAATTGCCTCCCACAAAGAGGTTCAGCAGATCAAAGAGTCCGCCGGACTGGTTTTTGAAGAAGGAACTCAGCTCCACGGCGTCGACTCCCGGGATGGGGATGAAACTGCCCATGCGGTACAGCACCAGGAGCAATCCCGTGATCAGGATCTTCTTGCGCAGGTCCGGGATGCGGAAGATGTTCGCGATGGTCTTGAACAACTTACACCACCTCTGCCTTGCCGCCGTTCGCTTCGATCAGTTGAATGGCCCGCTGGGAAAAGGCGTGGGCTTTGACGTGAACGGTTTTGGTGAATTCTTCGGTAACGCTGGCCAGAACTTTGACGGGATAACTTCCCTTTTTGCCTTTGGTGGGCACCAGGCCCATCGTTTCCAGCCGGCTGATGTCAAACTCAGTCTCTTCCAGGCCCATGAGGCGGGAAAGATTGAGCACGCGGTAGTTTTTGCGGAAGGCGTTTTTGAAGCCCCGCTTGGGCAGACGGCGGTTCATGGGCATCTGGCCGCCTTCGAAGCGGGCGGGAACATTTCCGCCGGCACGGGCTTTTTTACCCTTGTGTCCGCGGCCGGCCTGGTGTCCCTGGCCTGTTCCCTGGCCTTTGCCAAGGCGTTTTTTGGCTTTTCTGCCCGCCGGTTTGCCAAGATTGGAAAGGGTCAGCATGTCATTCTCCCTTTTCTTCTTCTACTTTGAGCATGTACGATACTTTGTTGATCATACCGCGGATGCAGGGATTATCTTCATGAACCCTGGTTTTGCCGGGATTGCCCAGCCCCAGGGATTTGATGATCCGTTTATGGTTTTCTTTTCTATTGATGACGCTGCGAATCTGGGTGACCCTGAGCTTCATTTTTCCTCCCGGCCGGTGATCTCGGCTACGGTTTTGTTGCGCAGGCGGGCGATGTCGTTCAGGGTGCGCATGGACTTGAGTCCGTTGATGGTGGCTTTCACCACGTTGCAGGGGGTGTTCGAGCCCAGTGATTTGCAGAGGATGTTCTGGATGCCGGCAGCCTCAAAGATGGCGCGGGCGGTACCGCCGGCAATAACGCCGGTACCCTGGGTGGCGGGTTTCATCATCACGCGGCTGGCGCCGTAACGGGCCACGATCTCGTGAGGGATGGTACCTTTGGTGATGGGCACGGTGAACATCGATTTGGTGGCTTTTTCCTTGGCCTTGCGGATGGCATCGGCTATTTCGTTGGCTTTGCCGTCGCCCACGCCGATCCTGCCGGCGCGGTCGCCAACCACAACTATGGCGCTGAAACTGAAGTTACGTCCGCCTTTCACTACTTTGGCCACACGCTTGGTATCGATAACTGTCTCAAACAGTTTTTCTTCATCGGGCAGGTTATGTTCGTAATTCAAGTTTCCTCCTTCAGAAATCAAGGCCGGCCTTGCGGGCGCCTTCGGCCAAGGCTTTCACCCGGCCGTGATATTTGTAGCCGGCGCGGTCGAAGGCGATCTTCGAGATGCCGGCGGCGATTGCTTTTTCACCCAGTTTCTGGCCAACTTCGAAGCCTTGCGCGGTCTTCTTGGCGTCTTTGGCGAGCTCGAGGTCCTTGCTCCGGGAGGAGGCGGACATCAGGGTCTGGCCGGTGCTGTCGTCGATGATCTGGGCGTAGATGTGTTTCAGGCTGCGGAAAACGACCAGGCGGGGACGCTCGGTGGTGCCGCGCAGTCTTTTGCGGATGGCGGCACGGCGGCGGCTGCGAAGGGCTTGTTTGGTTATGTTGCTTGGTTTTATCATTTCGGCTCCTCGCTTACTTGGTCCCGGATTTTCCGGCTTTGATGGTTACGTGCTCGTCCACATAGCGCACACCCTTGCCCTTGTAGTTCTCGGGCGGACGGCAGGAACGCACTTCGGCGGCAAAATGGCCGACGAGTTGTTTGTCGATGCCTTGGATGCGGATGATGCTTTGCAGGTCGGAGCGGACCGTTTTGGAGCGGGGCACGGCCTCGGCTTCCACAGTGAGTCCATCCGGAACTTCCAGCACGATGTCGTGGGAATAGCCCAGGCTGAGTTTCAGCCAGGGTCCCACCCGCTCGGCGGAATATCCGGTTCCGATCACGTTCAGGGTTTTCAGGTAGCCGTCGGCCACGCCGATGACCATGTTTTGGATCAGGGCCCGGGTGAGTCCGTGCACGGCGCGCTGGGTCTTGCTGTCGTCGCTGCGTTTCACGTTGATGACGCCGTCCTCGAGCTCAACGCTCATGCCCGGCATCAGCTGGTAATGCAGTTCGCCCAGTTTTCCCTTCACGTGGATCACGTTGTCTTTCATTTCCACTTTGGTGTTGGCGTCAAATTTGACGGGGGCTTTTCCTATGCGTGACATGTCAAAAACCTCCTACCACACCTTGCAGACGTATTCGCCGCCAACGCGGTTCAGCCGGGCATCACGGTCGACCATCACCCCCTGGGAGGTGGAGATCACCGCGCAGCCGGTGTTGTTGTACACGCTGGGGATCTTGTTTGCTTTCACATATACGCGCCTTCCCGGTTTGGAGATCCTCACCAGTCCCTGAATGATGGGTTTGCCATCATTGGTATAGCGAAGATTCACCAGGATGCGCCTGTAGTTTATTTTCTGCTCCGGATCTTTGTCGAGAACCTGGACGCTGTTCACGAAGTTTTCCGCGGCGAGGATCTTGGTCAGGGCCTCGACGAGGCGGCTGTGGTTCACAACCACCTGCGGATGTCCGGCACGATATGCATTGCGGATCTTGGTCAATGCATCAGCTATCGGATCGCTTACGCTCATTCGTATGCTCCTTTGTTTACCAGCTGGATCTGGTGATCCCGGGGATATGCCCCTGGGACGCGTATTTGCGGAAACACAGGCGGCACATGCCGAAATCGCGCATGTAGGCCCTGGGGCGTCCGCAGATCTTGCAGCGGTTATATTTTCTAACTTTGAATTTGGGTGTTCTTTGTTGTTTCAGGATCAGTGATTTCTTGGCCATTGATTCTCCTTATTCACTGCGCTGGAAAGGCATTCCGAGTTCCCGCAGCAGTTCGCGGGCCTCATCGTCGGTATGCGCCGTGGTCACGATGTTGATATTCATGCCGCGGACGGCGTCGATCTTGTCGTATTCGATCTCCGGAAACACGGTCTGTTCCTTGATGCCGAGGGAAAAATTCCCCCTGCCGTCAAAGGAATCGGCCGGGATCCCGCGGAAGTCGCGCATGCGGGGGATCACGATAGCCACGAGGCGATCGAAGAATTCATACATGACCTCGTCACGCAGGGTGACTTTGCAGCCGATGGGCATGCCCTGGCGCAGTTTGAAGTTGGATATGGACTTGCGGGCCTTGGTGATGACCACTTTACGTCCGGCGATCTGTTCGAGGTCCTTGACCGCGTTGTCCAGCAGGGCCTTGTTTTGGGTGGCGGCACCCACGCCCATGCTTACCACGATCTTGTCCAGCTGCGGCACCTGATGCGGGTTCTTGTAGGAAAAACGCTTTTGCAGCGCCGGAACCACGGCTTTACGATACTGTTCTTTGATTCTGTTCATGCGGTCCTCTCCTACAGCTCGTCGCCGGATTTTTTGCACACGCGGATGCGGTGGCCTTCACGGACTTTGATCACCGGTTTGGACACCGTGTTTAGCTTTTCGTTGAAGAGCATCACGTTGGAAGCGTTGACGGGCGCCTCCATGGAGATGATGCCGCCCTGGGGGTTGTTCTGGGAAGGCTTGGCGTGTTTTTTGATCATGTGCACTTTCTCCACGATGACCCGGTTGGTCTTGGGATAAGCTTTGAGCACACGGCCTTTGCGGCCTTTATCGTTGCCGCTGATCACGATCACGTAGTCGCCTTTCTTGATTTTAAGTTTGTCTGGCATCATATTCTCCTACAGCACTTCCGGGGCCAGTGAAACGATCTTCATATAGTGGTTCTCGCGCAGTTCGCGGGCCACCGGGCCGAAGATGCGGGTTCCCTTGGGATCGTGCTTTTCGTCGATAATAACGGCGGCGTTGTCGGCAAAACGGATATAGGATCCGTCCGCGCGTCTGATCTCTTTCGCGGTGCGAACGATCACGGCGCGTTCCACGCTGCCTTTTTTTACTTTGCCACCCGGGGTGGCCGACTTGATCGCAACAACTATGACGTCGCCAACGCTGGCGTATTTACGTCTGGTGCCGCCGAGCACTTTGATGCACATTGCTTTTTTGGCACCGGAGTTATCGGCGATATTCAATATCGTTTGGGCTTGAATCATTCCAAAACTCCCATCTTACTTGCTGCGCTCTACGATCTTGTGCAGGGCCCAGCGTTTGCGGGCGCTCATCGGACGCGATTCCACGATCTGCACCGTGTCGCCCTCATGAGCTTCGTTGTTCTCGTCGTGTGCCATGAACTTTTTATGCCGGCGCACGGTCTTTTTATACAGCGGGTGGATGTACTGGCGGACAACGCGGACCACGATGGTCTTGTCGTTTTTGTCGCTCACTACCACACCCTGTTTGATCACTTTACGGGTATCAGCCACGGGTCACCTCACTTCCTTTGCTTTAAGCACTGTATTGATGCGGGCGATTTCTTTTCTCACGATACGCAGGCGGTCCGTCCGTTCCAACAGGTTCTTGGATTTCTGAAAGCGCAGGTTGAAAAGTTCCACGCGCAGCTCCTCGAGCCTGCTGTGAAGGTCTGGCGTCGACAGTTCGCGAATTTCTTCGATCTTCATAATTCCACTCCTTCGCGGGCGATCAGGCGGGTTTTGATTGGAAGTTTGTGCGAAGCGAGGCGCATGGCTTCTTTGGCGATCTTGACGTCCACGCCCTCGAGTTCAAAGAGCACGCGGCCGGGGCGAACCACCGCCACCCAGTATTCTGGAGCGCCTTTGCCTTTTCCCATGCGGGTTTCAGCCGGCTTGCGGGTGATTGGCTTATCCGGAAAGATGCGGATCCAGACTTTGCCCAAGCGCTTCATGTGCCTGGTGATGGCGATACGCGCGGCTTCTATCTGACGGCTGGTGATGAAGGCGTCTTCCAGAGCGATCAAACCGTAATCGCCGAAGTCGATGTTGCTGCCGCTCCAGGCCAGGCCATTGCGGCGGCCCTTCATCATCTTGCGATGTCTAACTTTTTTTGGTGCTAACATTTACCTTCTCCTATCCCAGGATGTCGCCCTTGTAGATCCACACCTTGATGCCGATCACGCCGTAGGTGGTGTTGGCTTCCACATTGGCATAGTCGATGTCGGCACGCAGGGTGTGAAGCGGGGTGCGGCCCTGTTTGTAGCGCTCGGTGCGGGCGATCTCGGCTCCGCCGAGGCGGCCGGATACCTGAACTTTCACGCCCTGGGCTCCTTCCTTGATCACGTTGCGGATGGCCAGTTTCATGGCCCGGCGAAAGGCGACGCGCTCTTCCAGCTGACGGGCGATCTCGAGACCCACCAAACGCGAGTCCAGCCACATCTTGTCGATTTGCTCGATGTTGATGGAGACCGTGATCGGGTTCTTGCGGTCCTTGTTGATCAGAACGTTCAGCTCGTTGCGCAGGCGGTCGATGTCCTCGCCTTTTTTGCCGATGACCAAGCCGGGACGGGCGGTGTGAATGTCGATGGTGATCGAGCTGGTTTTGCGGGCGATTTGCACCCTGGAGACCATCTTCTGGTCCAGGCGTTTGTGGATGTATTTCCGGATCTGGATGTCTTCCTGGAGAAAATCCACATAGGTGGCACCCTGGGCGAACCAGATCGATTCGGTGTCTTTATTCACACCGAGGCGGTACAGAATGGGGTGTATCTTTTGTCCCAAGGTATTCCTCCTATTCCTCTATCGTCTTTATTTCCAGAGCGATGTGGCAGGTCTGTTTGCGGATCATGAAGGCCCGCCCGTGCGATCTGGGCATATAACGTTTCATCTGGGGACCCGAATCGGCCATGGCCTCGGTCACGAAGACCCGGTTGAGGTCGAGCTTGGGCTCTTTCACCTGGGCGTTTGCCACCGCTGAGGCCAGCAGCTTGCCGATCGGCTTGGCCGCGGCCCGGCGAGAGAATTGCAGGATGCCCTGCGCTTCGGGGATGCTTTTGTAGCGGATCTGATCCAATACCAGACGGGCTTTGCGGGCGGAACCGCGGGCAAAACGGAGTTTGGCTGTTGCTTCCATTATCTATGCTCCTTATTTACCCTTTTTCTTGTCTTTATGGCCACGGTAGGTGCGCGTCGGCGAAAACTCGCCCAGCTTGTGCCCCACCATGTTTTCGGTCACATACACCGGTACAAACTTATGTCCGTTGTGCACCGAAAAGGTATGTCCGATAAAAGAGGGTATGATCATGGAACGGCGGGACCAGGTCTTGATCACGTTTTTCTTACTGTCGGCGTTCAGGACTTCCACTTTCTTCAGCAGATGATCGTCAACAAAGGGACCTTTCTTGATTGAACGTGCCATTTTTTCCTTCCTTTATCTCTTCTTCACAGCTTTCACGATATATTTATCGGAATACTTGCGGGTTTTGCGGGTTTTGCCGCCCTTGGCCGGCTTGCCCCAGGGGGACACGGGATGGCGTCCGCCGGAGGATTTTCCTTCGCCGCCGCCCATGGGGTGATCGACGGGGTTCATCACCACACCGCGAACGGTGGGACGTATGCCCAGCCAGCGTTTGCGGCCGGCTTTGCCCAGTTGGATCAGGTTGTGGTCCTGGTTGCTCACCTGGCCCATCGTGGCCAGGCATTCCTTGCGGATGAGGTGGACGTCGTTGGAGGGCATTTTCACGTGCACGTAGTCGCCGTCTTTGGCCACTACCTGGCCGTAGGCGCCGGCGGAGCGGGCGATCTGGCCGCCGCGGCCTTTTTTCAGCTCGATGTTGTGCACAGTGGAGCCCAACGGGATCTTTTCCAGGGGCAGAGTGTTGCCGAGGGCGATCTCGGCGTCCGGACCGGACATCACTTTCGTGCCCACGGTCAAACCTTCGGGCGCGATGATGTAGCGTTTTTCGCCGTCCACATAGTGCAGCAGGGCGATGCGCGCGGTGCGGTTAGGATCGTATTCGATACTGGCAACTTTGGCGGGGATGCCAAACTTGTCGCGCTTGAAATCGATGATGCGGTAATGGCGGCGATGACCGCCTCCGCGGTGACGGCAGGTGATCCTGCCCCGGTTGTTGCGGCCGCCGGTTTTGCGCACCGGCTTGAGCAGCGATTTTTCCGGAGAGTCAGTGGTGATCTCGGCAAAGGTGTAGCCCGTGCGGAACCGCAGGGTGGGAGTGGTGGGTTTGTATTTCTTGATTCCCATGCTGTGCTCCTTAGGCCTCGAAGTCGGCGATCTTGTCGCCGGCCCTCAGGGTTACGATGGCTTTCTTCCAATCCGGGCGTTTGCCGCTGTAGCGTCCCAGGCGTTTGGGCTTGCCCAGCATCCGGATGGTATTTACGTCCAGCACTTTCACGGAAAAGATCTTTTCGATGGCGTGCTTGATCTCGATCTTGTTGGCGTTGATGCTCACCTTGAAGGTGTAGGTGTTGGTTCTTTCCACCTGGTTCGAACTCTTCTCGGTGATGATCGGGGAAATGATTATATTGCGCGGATGGATCATTTGCTGAATACCTCCTCGACTTTGTTCAGGGCTTCCTGGGTCAGCAGAATGTAGCTGCTTTTCAGGATCTCGTAGGCGTACAGGCTGTCGGCGGCGTCGGTCATTACGTCCGGCAGATTGGTAAAGGATTTCACCGTGGGCTGGTGATGTCCGTCCGTGACCACCAGTTTGCGGCCTCTTTCGGGCATGATCTTACCCAGCAGGTCCAGCGCCTTTTTCGTGTTCGGCGTGTCGAAATCCAGCTTGTCCACGATGAAGATGCGGCCTTCGCGGGCCCGGTCGGTGAGGGCGACCTTGAGGGCCATGCGCTTTTTGGTGCGCGGGATGGGGCGATACCAGTCCTTGGGAAACATCGGGAAAGCGCGGCCACCGTGCACCCGGATCGGGCTGCGGCGGCTGCCCACGCGGGCGTTGCCGGTGCCTTTTTGCTTGAACAGCTTGCGGGTGCTGCCGGCGGTCATGGCGCGGTTCTTCTTTTGCACTGTGCCCTGGCGCTGATTGCCCAGGTACATGGTGATCACCTCGTGCAGCAGCACTTTGGGGGAATTGACGTCCACGTCGAAAATGTTGGACGGAAGTTCGATCTCTTCCATCCGTTCGCCGAGGGAGTTGAATTTTATTGCTTTAACCATTATCTTCTCCCTATTGTTCCTTGTGGATGGTGACCAGGGAATTGCGATGACCGGGCACCGCGCCTTTCACCATGATCAGGTTCTGTTCGGGATCAACTTTCACCACTTGCAGATGGCGCACGCTCACCTGGCGGTTGCCGTGCTGGCCGGCCATCTTCATGCCTTTCAGCACGCGCGAGGGCTGGGCGCACTGGCCAATGGAGCCGCCGCCGCGGAAGGACTCGTGCACGCCGTGCGAGGCCATGAAGCCGGCAAATCCGTGCCGCTTCATCACGCCGGTGTAGCCGTGGCCCTTGGAATTGGAGCGCACGCAGACGGTCTCGTCCGGAGTGAACCAATCCGCTCTGAGGTCGCTGCCCACCTCGTAATCATCGACCTGCTGGCCGAAGGCGGGGCGGAATTCGCGCAGATAGCGGAAAAAGGGGCTGGCGTTTTTCTTGAAATATCCCTGGAGCGGCCTTTTGACGCGCTTTTCAGGAAGCTCTTCGTAGCCCATTTGCAGGGCTTCATATCCGTGCAGATCCTTGCTGCGTTTGCAAACCACGCGGCAGGGTCCGGCCTGGATCACCGTTACGGGGATCAACTTGCCGTTGTCGTCAAAGATCTGCGTCATGCCAATTTTTTTACCGATTAGTCCCAGCATGATCAGCTCCTTGTATTGGCTTTGATCTCCACGTGCACGCCAGCCGGCAGACTCAGCTTCTTCAAAGCGTTGGTGGTCTGCTGGGTGGGGTTCAGGATGTCGATCAGCCGCTTGTGGACCAGCATCTGGAATTGGTCCTGAGATTTCTTGTGGGTGTGGGGCGAACGCAGGATCGTGTACAGGGTCTTGTCTGTGGGCAAAGGGATCGGGCCAATGACCTTGGCGCCGGTATTGCGGGTGCTTTTCACTATTTCCGCCACAGATTGGTCCAGTAAACGATGATCGTAGGCCTTAAGCTTTATCCGGATGCGATTTTCGGATTTACTCACTGGTTCCTCCACAATTTAAACAGAAAGTCCCCGTCGGGCTGGGGCCGCTCGTTGCCGGGCCGCCGCGCCGCGTGGGGGCGTGGTCTGCTAAATTTGCTTTCAGGTTGGCGGGGCTCAAAGCTCGCGCTTGCTCCCCTGTGATACTCGTACGAGTATCCCGTAAACAGGATAACATCGTTCCTCCTAAAGAACTATAAGTCCTCGCAAAATTTGGGACTTGTGCTATGCGCCGGGTATGATTTACGCAAGTGAAGGACAGGGTTTTTGCCGCTCCGTTTTCTGTCAATAGCTTTTTTTGCTTACATCATGTCAGAATAGGAAAGCCACCGTAGCGCATGATGCCAATCACGCGACACTGGAATTTCCGCAGCATTGGAATGCTGCGCTACGCTTGGTGTTCAGTCTGTTGCGCATGATGCCGAACATGCGACACCGCCATTTCCGCAGCATTGGAATGCTGCGCTACGCGTGGTGTTCGGTCCGTAGCGCATGATGCCGATCATGCGACACCGCCATTTCCGCAGCATTGGAATGCTGCGCTACGCGTGGTATTCAGTCTGTTGCGCATGATACCGATCATGCGACACCGGAATTTCCGCAGCATCGGAATGCTGCGCTACGCGTGGTGTTCGGTCCGTAGCGCATGATGCCAATCATGCGAAATGACCCAAAGCAATGATGATACGGTATCAACGCAGCATTGGAATGCTGCGCTACGCGTGGTGTTCGGTCCGTAGCGCATGATGCCAATCATGCGAAATGACCCAAAGCAATGATGATACTGTATCACGCAGCATCGGAATGCTGTGTTTACGGAATTTTCCTCAGCCATGTTCCGGGCCAGTCTCGCCAGTTTTCCACCAGCCGAGCTTTCACCGGATTCTGGATGATATACTCAAATATGTTGGCCAGTTCGACCTCATCCCTGATCATGCGGTCGTAAGATTCCTGCTGCCAGAGGCTTCCCTTCCGGTCCATAGCTTTGTTGATCCGGTTGGCGGAATATCGTTTCCACGTATAGGTTACATGCGCGATGGGATAGATATCCCCGCTTTCTTGGACCAGGGGATTGACCAAAACATGCACATGGTTTGGCATCACGCAATAAGCCAGCAGGGTGTAGCGGAGGCCGTCATGGAAGCGCAGGGCTTCGATTACGATGTCGAGGATCTCTTTTTGCTTCAGCATGTCTGGTAGGCCCGCGTGACTGGCAATAAGCTCATCGTACCAGCGATAGTAGGTTCTGTCCAGCTCTTGAATCTGCAGATTCTGTTCACTCTGATCCAGTTTTTTGAGCTCAATTAACCAACGGGCCTTTCTAACTTTTAGGGTTTTCAGCAGGCTTTGGGGCAGGGTAAATTTCAGTCTGTAGGTAATGAAGATCGGTTTGTCGGTGTCAAAACGGTGGGGCAGACTGCGGGACCTGTAGCTGTGTTTTTCCTGTCCGATGGTATTCCTGGGTGGCATATTTTCGTATCCTGTGTTATTAGCTTATCGCGTTTCGTGATATCGCGATCCGTAGCGCATGATTCCAATCATGCGACTCCGAGCTTTCCGCAGCATTGACAGAAGCCAAAAATCAATGAACTACATAGACCTGCAGAGCCGGAACCCGCCGTAG
>CAZVXH010000041.1:17412-20660 GCA_964631015.1 uncultured Candidatus Cloacimonadota bacterium
CAGAAGCCAAAAATCAATGAACTACATAGACCTGCAGAGCCGGAACCCGCCGTAGCGGAAGGGGCCGTTTGGGTCGAAGCTGTTGCGGTTAGACACCCGGCAGAGGCTGGCATTGCCGTAATAGCTGCCACCGCGCAACAGACGGGTAGACCCGTCGCCAGACCCCGCAGGATTGTTGGCGGGGCTGCTGCTGTAATAGTTCCAGGCATACCAATCCCAGCACCATTCATAGACATTGCCGCTCATATCATAAGTGCCAATGCCGTTGGCAGCCTTGGAGCCGACAGGATGAGTGGAGTTTTCGCCATTGTCTTGATACCAGGCTACGTTACCGATAACGTCGTTGCCTGAATACAGATGATCCGGGTCGTTGGTCGCTCCCCGCGCGGCGTATTCCCACTCCGCTTCAGTCGGCAGCCGGTATCCGTTGGCGTTCCAGTCGCAGAGCACGGCGTTCCAGTTGGAGTTGTTGGAGCTGGGCACAGAGCCCCAATCCGCGGGATCGGTGGATCCTGAGATGCTGTAAACCGGCGTGAGCCCCTCGGCCAGGCTGCGCGCGTTGCAGTATTTGAGGATGGCGTACCAGGATACATAGTACACCGGATAGTTGTCCCCCACGCCATAAGTTTGGCCCCAGGCACCCGGATCGGGATCCCACCAGCCCATCACAGCCTGCCATTCAGCCTGGGTGACCTCGTATTTGCCGATTTGGAAGGGGTTCAGGGTCACGCTGTGCGTGGGCAGTTCAGAACTCCATCCCTCTCCTCTGGTATCGCCCATGGTAAAGGTGCCGCCGGGAACGGTGACCATCTGAACAGGTGTGAAAAAAATGGCATAGGCCGCGCTTGCCGTCGCGCTGTCCGACCAGCCATCCCGGAAAGCCTTAGCCTTGATGGTGGTCGTCTGGGAAATGCTGATTGGTCCGGAATACTCTGTTGAGGCGGAGTTGGGATTGCTCCCGTCCAAGGTGTAACGAATGGTTGCTCCCGGTGTTTCACAGGTTATCGTCACAGCTTGGGGAAAATTGTAGTTACCGCCGGAAGAATCGAACTCCGGCCTGGCCACTATCTTAAGACATGTGATGCAGCCAGAGCTGACAACCAACAAAGTGGTAGTCAACAGGATCAACACAATCATCATTCCACGCATGGCACACCTCTTGTTAAGTCCCCAAAGGGGTTAAGCGGATCATATCCTTTGGTCCCTTGCTTGTTTACAGAGCATCTTGCAGCCTTGTTTTCCACCATTTAAGCACGGCCAGACTAGATTAGACCCTTGCATAGCTTGGCGATATGCGTCAAGTCTTTTCTCAATTAATCTTTTCATTCTCTGGATACCTTGATCCTCTGGACAGCAAAACATGCAAACGCAGGCAGGTTTTGGTCGAAAATTTTCGCTCGTGATTTCGCCCCGTCCCCAGCCGGCTCCCAATATCAATACGGTATCAATACGGAATCAATACGGATTTCATCCGTAATGATTCCGTATTGATACCGTATTGATATTGGGAAGGCTGCCAGATCCACCTGGGAAATTGGTCAAAAAGTTCTTGACTAAATATCTGGCTCTGCCAACCTGGCGCCAGAAAGCAAATTCCACAGGCAACAAGGTGGTTCAGATGATCCGAAACCTGCAACTCATCCAGCGCCACGCGCAATTGAAGGAACTGGGTAGCCAGTTGAAGCTGGCCCTGCTCAAGGAACTCATCCACGCGCCCGCGACCTGCCAGCAGCTGGCGAAACTTTTTGACCAGAGCAAACAGAAGATCCACTACAACCTCAACCAGATGCTCAAAGAGGGCCTGCTGGAGATCGTCGAGCCCCCTTCCGGCAGCGGCCGCGAGGTTTACTACCGGGCCACGGCCAAGACCTATGTGCTGGACCTTTCGATAGGCTTGGAAACCAACGGCAATGTGCTGAACAGCCGCGCCATCATCAACGGCATCATGGAGCGCGACCACCGCATCGACCTGGCCGGGATCGCGGCCAAACTGATCGACCAGGCCTTCAAACTGGTTCCCGGTGAGCGGCTGCTGATCGTGAGCGGCAAATTCAACTTCCCCCTGGTGGAAAAGCTGAAGCTGGAAGCCGGGCGGCGCGGGATCTTCTGCACCCTGATCTATCAGGACCTGGACGCGCTGAAGACCAAATACGAGCATTATTCCCTGGCCGCTTTCAAGGCCGATTACGAGGAGCTGAACCGGCAGCTGAGGTCCGCCGACGTGTATCTGAACCTCAATGGCGAAGCGCGCTTCGTGCAGCTGAAGGATCCCGAGAAGCTGGCCCTGCGCAACCGCATGCTGGAGAAGTCCAAACAGATCATCCGGCAGCGCGGAATCCGCGTGGCCATGATGCCCGGGCTCTTGCAGGACACGCTCTCCGAAGGGGCCATCGAAAGCGAGCTGCAGTTCTGGCAGGCGCTGGACATCGACTATCCCCGGCAGTGCCGGCAAACCCTGGCCAAATGCCGCGAACTGCGGGACAAAGAGATAGTTCGGCTGAGCGGCACCAACAGTTCCCTGACTTTCAGCATCGACAGGATCGTGGCGGAATGCGGCTCTTTCGGCAGCGATGAGTTTCAGTCGCCGGTGATCAACCTGCCCGGCGGCGAGATCCTGATGCTGCTGAAAGCCGGCAGCATGCACGGAACGCTGGCCAGTGAAAGGATCCACGTGTTTGGCGAAGAAGTGCTGAAGCCCGTGCTGGAGATCAAAAACAACGAGATAATCAGTTTCCGCGCGCAAGCCGGCGTGGAACACCTGGCCCGGGCCATCGAAAGCGGCGGCGCGGACGGCCGCAAAGCCGCCCTGATCTGCCTCGGCACCAACGAAAACATCCATCTGGCCGATATCGACACGGCGCTAAAACATAAAAGCAGCGGCAATCTGAGCATTTTCTGGGGTGACAACCGCTCCCTGGGCGGAGATGTGGCCGGCGCCCACGAGTGGTTCGTCCAGATCGAGGATCCGTTGCTCAGCTTCAACTAATGTGAGGATACCATGAAAAAAATTATCTTGCTCGCGGCCCTGCTGGCCTTGCTGCTCCCGGTTTTCGGGCAGTGGCAGATCGACGAGGATTTCGAAGGCACCGCCACCCTGCCCGTTGGCTGGACCCAGCACGACGACGGCGACGGCATGATCTGGCGCAACCTGAATAACGCCTCCCACGCCCACAGCGGCACCCGCGCCGCCTTCTGCGACAACTATTTCCCCAACCAAAACGCCGATTGGCTGATCACGCCGCAGATCC
>CAZVXH010000042.1:0-20389 GCA_964631015.1 uncultured Candidatus Cloacimonadota bacterium
CAGAATATCGACAGCCAGAAGCCGGAGTTTATCAAGCGCTTCTTCTCGACTATGCAATTGGTGATGGCGGGTAACGACAGCGAGGGATTGCGTTATGGCACCATCGAGACTAAAGAGAAGTATTACCTGAAGTGGAAAGAACGTGGTGAGACGGAATCCTCCCTGGATAGCCATGTGATGGTTTTATGCAATAAAGTGCGACTCTTGGAACTGATCCACGACTTTGTGATCTTCGATTGCGGCACCAAGAAGCTCTGCCGGCATAACCAGTTCAATGCCGTCACTGCAGCCCGGAGCTATATCCAAAGGCGTGAGGGTGGCATCATCTGGCACACCCAGGGCAGCGGCAAGAGCCTGATCATGGTTTGGCTGGCCAAGTGGATCAGGGAGAATGTCACCGACTCCAGAGTGTTGATCATCACCGATCGGGATGAACTGGACAAGCAGATCGAGAAGGTATTCAAGGGTGTGAATGAGGATATCTACCGCACAAAGAGCTGTGCCGATCTGATCGAAAAGCTCAATGCCAATGAGGAGTGGCTGCTCTGCTCTTTGATTCACAAGTTCCGCAACCGGGACGAGGGCGATTATCAAGGCTACCTCGATGAGCTATTCAAGAACCTCCCTGAGGTATTTGAAGCCAAAGGCGATATCTATGTCTTTGTGGATGAGTGTCATCGTACCCAGTCCGGGGATTTTCACAAGTCCATGCGTTCCATCCTGCCCAAGGCCTTGTTCATCGGCTTCACCGGAACACCGCTTTTAAGAAAAGACAAGCGCACCACTCTGGAGATCTTTGGCAGATACATCGATACCTACAAGTTTGATGAAGCGGTGCGGGACAAGACCATCGTTGACCTGCGCTATGAAGCCAGGGATATCGACCAGCGCTTGACCTCGGAAGATAAGATCGATCAGTGGTTCGAAGCCAAGACCAATGGCCTCAAGCCTCTTGCCAAAGCAGAACTGAAACGCAAGTGGGGCACCATGCAGCGGGTCCTGAGCTCCAAGAGCCGGCTGGAGAAGATCGTGGCAGACATCCTGCTGGACATGGAAACCAAAGACCGCCTGGCCAGTGGCAGAGGCAACGCCCTGCTGGTATCCGGTTCTATCTTCCAGGCCTGTAAATACTATCAGCTCTTTCTGGAGCATGGCTTCACTAAGTGCGCCATCGTTACCTCTTACGTCCCCAACATCAATGATATCAAGAAGCAATACTCCGGAGACGACGACATCCCGGACGAGCTGCTGCAATATCAGATCTATCAGCAGATGCTGGACGGCAAGCCGGTGGAGGTCTTTGAAGACGAGGCCAAGAAACGCTTTGTGGAGGAGCCGGGGCAGATGAAGCTGCTGATCGTGGTGGATAAGCTGCTCACCGGCTTTGATGCTCCCTCCGCAACGTATCTCTATATCGATAAGCACATGCAGGATCATGGACTCTTTCAGGCTATTTGCCGGGTGAACCGGGTGGATGATGAAGACAAGGAATATGGCTTTATCATCGATTACAAAGACCTCTTTTTCAAAGTGGATAAAGCTGTGATGGATTACACCTCCGGTGCCTTTGATAATTTTGATCCTGAGGATGTTAGCGGGCTGCTGACTGACCGGCTTACCAAGGCAAAAGAGCATCTCTTGGAAGTATTGGAGAGCGTTAAAGCACTCTGCGAGCCGGTGGAGCCACCCAAAGCAGAAAAGGATTATATCCGCTATTTCTGCGGCAATCCGGACAACGCGGAAGACCTTGAAAAGAACGAAGCCAAGCGCCTTTTGCTTTACAAGACCACAGCATCACTGGTGAGAGCCTATTCTGAGATCGCTTCAGAGATGGCAGAAGCTGGCTTTACCGATGAGGAAACCGCCGGTATAGTAAAAGACATCAGCTTCTTTGAGAATCTGAGAATGGTGATCAAGCTGGCGAGTGGAGACTATATTGACCTCAAGATGTATGAGCCAGCCATGCGGCATCTGATCGATGCCTATATCCAGGCAGAGGATAGCGTAAAGATCACAGCCTTTGACGATCTGGGTTTGATCGATCTGATCATTCAGAGGGGTCCGGCTGCCATTGACGAACTGCCTGAGGCGATCAAGGACAATCAGGAAGCCACAGCCGAGACCATCGAGAACAACGTTCGCAAGACTATCATTGACGGTATGCCCGGCAACCCCATCTATTTTGAGCTGATGTCCAAATTGCTGGCAGAGATTATCAAGCAGAGACGTAATCAAGCTCTCAGTTACAGGGAATACTTGCATAAGATCATCGAACTTGCCAGGCAGGTGCGTAAACCGGAGAGTTCCCAAAGATATAGCTCCAGGCTCGACACTCCGGCAAAACGAGCATTCTATGACAATCTGGGCAGTGATGAAGGGCTTGCCGTATCCTTGGATGAAATCATCAGGAGAACCAAGAAAGCTGATTGGCGGGGTGACCTGATCAAGGAGAGGGAAGTGAAACGGGCTATCCGTAGCTTGGTGAGCGATCCCGAACAGGTGAATAAGATCTTCGAACTGGCTAAGAACCAGCAGGAGTATTGATGCCCAAAGCTGTTGCTACCAAAACATCAAAAGATATCACCGGCCAGGTTACAGTAGGGGACTACAAGATCGATGTGGTACGCAAGAGCATCAAAAACCTGCATCTATCGGTCTATCCACCCACCGGGAGAATCAGGATCGCCGTTCCCAGGCAGATGGATGATGAGAGCATTCGATTGCACATTGTCTCCAAATTGGGCTGGATTAAAAAGCACATCGCCAGATTCGAGCAGGTAGAGCGCCTTTCCCATCGGGAGTACATTACTGGAGAAAGCCATTATCTGGAGGGTAAACGCTATCTATTGAATGTGATTCCGGACTCCAGCATCAACCGGATCAAACTGAGAGGTGGCACCTACATCGATCTCTACGAAAAGCCCGGAACCCCTGTCTGGCATAGACCTCTGATACTGCAGGAGTGGTATCGGGCCAGGCTGAAAGCCAGAGTGGAACCCCTGATCATCAAATGGCAGGACATCATCGGAGTACAAATCAACGAGTGGGCGATCAAACAGATGAAAACCAAATGGGGCACCTGCAACATCCTCGCCAAGCGCATCTGGATCAATCTGGAACTGGCCAAGAAACCGGAGGACTGCCTGGAATACATCATCGTCCATGAACTGCTGCACCTCTTGGAAAAGCATCACAACGACAACTTCAAAGCCCTGATGCATAAATACCTTCCCGACTGGAGAGTCAGGAAGGACGTATTGAATAGATTCCCACTCAGCCATGAAGAGTGGGAATACTGATTTAGTTATGGTAGAGAACAAATGAATAAGAATTTTAAGAAGAAGGATTAGAAATGGCTGAATCAAGCAGATTTACCTGGGTACAAACACATAAAGATATCGTGCAGTATCTCAAGAATATGAAAGACAGGCAACCGGAGCTAATCTCCGTACTTGAGAAAGCTGGAATTGAGGGATTTAATGACCAAGATTCGAACGGTCAGACTATAAAACTTGCTGAGATCGACCCCTTTTCGTTTTTCTTTTACATATACAAATATGGAGATGTAAAAAGACTTAAGACTCTTCAGAATATTGCGCAGAGCTTACATTTGCCAATACCCAACGACACTCATGGCGTTCCATCTGCCAACCCTTTGAGTGTAAGAGTTTTCCCATATAAGGCAACGAGAATAAATGATGAGATCAATCGCTTGTGGAGTTTCTTCTTTAAAGCTATAGAGCACCAATTGACCGATGAAGATTTCCGAGATGTTCTTCAGATACTGGGTATGGCAAAACCAAAGTTAACCGAAGCATTGTTTATGGTTGATCCGGAGTATTATCTATGCATTAATGGGCAAACCAGGCCATATTTGAGGGAAATTATAGGGATCGATCCCAAATTCAGTACTTATTCCGAATATGTTGAAATATTGCAAAAAGTTAGGGGAAAGTCAGATATGCAGTTCCCTGAATTTTCTTATGGGGCCTGGAAATGGAACACTAAGGAGAACAAGGACTCTCCTAACCAAATCGAACAGCCCAATAATTCAAGAAAGTTTTGGTCTTTTTCTGCCGGAGAAAACTCCAAAATGTGGGACGAGTTTTACAAAGACGGATATATGGGCATTGGTTTCGTTGTATTAGGTGATTTGGCGCAGTATGAGTCTAAAGCTGCGATAGAGAAGAAGCTACGAGAAGCAGCTGGAACTGATTCTCCCAAAACCAATAACTCCACAGCTAACTGGGAGTTTAAAGCAGTTATGAAGCCAGGAGATATCGTTATAGTCAAAAAAGGGAGACAGACGCTTCTTGGCTATGGAGTGATAACTTCTGATTATTACTTCGATCAAACGAAAGATCATTACCAGAAATGCCGTAAAGTGAAGTGGTTAGGAAGGGGTGTGTGGAAAAACAAATCCAGCACTCAGTTACAAGTTAAGACTCTGACCGATATTACCAAGTACAATTCTGATCGTTCAGACTGCACCTTCTATTATGAGGAATTACTCCGCGATATGAATGTTGAGTTACCTTTAGTTGTGCCTGGATTTGGCGTAATCTCTGTTCCAGAACCTACCGAAAAAACTGTACCATCCACTATGCACAGTTTAAATACAATACTTTTTGGCCCTCCCGGCACCGGAAAGACCTATAATTCCATCAATATGGCAGTCGAGATAACTGATCCAGGGTTCATGAGTAGTATCAATGACAAGGAAACAGAAAGAGATCTGATTAGGGAAAGATACAAGGCACTTGTGAAAGACGGTAGGATTGTCTTTTCTACATTCCATCAAAGCATGTGTTATGAGGACTTCATCGAGGGGATCAAGCCAATAACGAATGAGGATCAACAAAACAGCTTAACTTATGAAGTGGTGCCGGGAATCTTAAAAAGTCTGTGCGATAGGGCAGCCCTATCTGATGACAATAACTTTGAACAATCTTATGCAAAACTGATAGCAGAATTGGCAAGTTCAGAAGATGATTATATGAAGATAAAGACTCCATCTGGAAAGGAGTTTGGCATCTCATTGAACAGCAACAATAATCTAAACCTGCACCTTGGGGTTGAATTTAAGCAAAATGCTTGTCTGACCAAGGAGATCATGATAAAGCACATCTTGGGAAAAGATATTCCGGTTTATTTCAGAGGTTACTATCAAGGAGTGATCGCTTTACTAAAAGCAGATTATGGCTTAAAAACTAATGCTAATCCAACGACAAACTACGTCTTAATCATCGATGAAATCAATCGCGGCAACGTATCCCAAATATTCGGTGAACTCATCACTCTGATTGAGAAGGATAAACGTGCCGGGATGAAGGAAGACCTGGAAGTGACTTTGCCGTATAGCAAGGAAAAGTTTTCCGTTCCGCCCAATCTCTATATCATCGGCACCATGAACACTGCAGATCGCAGTGTGGAAGCCTTGGACACCGCTCTCCGACGCAGATTCAGCTTTAGGGAGATAGTTCCAAAATATGATTTGTTGGAAAGTAGAAACGTTGAGGGGATAAACATAGGGAAGTTACTCAAGACTATTAACGACAGGATTGAAGCCTTGCTTGATAAGGATCACGCCATCGGTCACAGTTACTTCCTGAATGCGGGCAACGATCTCGGTAATCTCAAAGACGTTTTCTTTAATGAGATAATTCCCCTCCTACAAGAGTACTTCTATGGCAATTTCGGCAGGATAGAGCTCGTGCTGGGCAGAGGCTTCGTGCAGGCGGAATCGATAAGCTCAGGTATTTTTGCACACTCCTCGCCCAACAACAATAATGTTACCGATATTGAGCAGTTCAAGCTATTCCGCCCCGAAAGAATGACTGATGAATCCTTCCTTAAAGCACTCAAGACTCTGTTGAAAGAGATAGATGAACCCACCCAAGATTAGCCTCTTTGAATACGACAAGCTGAGGATCGGGGATAATCCCTTCTTCACAAAGCCGGTTCATCAAGCTCTGGAACATCTTTACTTCAGTAGCGAGTTGAAATACTTCAACCTGATTCCCTGCGGAGTTCAATTCCGCGAGTATGTTGGCGTGATCCAGGTAAATGGAGTTCAGATTGAGATTCTGCCCAAGCTGGATCGTTATGATTCAGATAAGAGCAAATGGCGGGACATCCTGATCGGAATGCTTCATGAGGTAGGGCTCTTCCGAGTCTCTGCACCCAGTTTCAGTTCGCTCACTCTCCGCTCAAATTCTATTCTGGAGCTTTACTTTGAGCTCTTCATATCGGAAGTGGAGTATCTGGTTCGCACCGGCTTGATCAAACAATATCGCCGCCAAAGCAAGAATCATAATTCACTCAAAGGCTCTCTGGATTTTCCCCGGCATCTGACCAAGAATCTGGTGCATCAAGAGATATTCTTCTCTAATAGCAGTATTTATGATCAAGACCACCTCTGGCACCAAATCCTGAGTCAAACTATCGATCTGATCCGCCTGCTATCCCAAAACAGCCATATCCACAACCGCATCGGTGCACTAAAGTTGAGCTTTCCGGATGTATCGCCACAAAAGATATCGGAGCGCAGTTTTGACTCCCTGGTCTACAGTCGTAAAACTGAGGGCTATCGCACGGCAATGGAGATAGCAAGGCTGCTGCTCTGCAACTATCATCCAGACCTCAAATCAGGCAGAAACAACGTTCTCGCTTTGATGTTTGATATGAATCTGCTTTGGGAAAGCTTCATCTATCACAGTCTTAGAAAGCAGTTTATCCGGGAAGGGAGTGGCTGGGTCGTAAGCGCACAGCGTTCAACAGCCTTCTGGAGTTTAAGAGCTTGCCGGACATCCCTGCGTCCAGATATTCTGATAGAGACAGGAAAAGGATGCAAGTATATCTTGGATACTAAGTGGAAACGTCCGGTGGATAATAAGCCATCCTCCACCGATCTGCAGCAGCTTTTTGCCTATTCCCGGTTCTTTGATACCAATAACACAGCCTTGGTTTATCCCGGCAGCCAAAAGGGCTTTTCACGCGGTGATTATGCTCCCATTCGAGGATGCGATGATAAAGTGAGCTGCAGTGTGATCAATCTGGAGGTAGAACCTCAGATTAGGGAATGGCAAGCGACAATTTCAAGGACAATTACTGACTGGATGAAATCGGTTTAGGGAACTATTAATGATTACAAAGAGCGACATCTTGTTATACTATGAAGTGAAAAAGACACTATTGACAGACTGGTCTGGTGAGATAAACGTGAATTATTATGAGAAAGACACCTTTCTTTACGGAGACAAATATGAATTTTAGCATCGAAATCTTAGATTCCGTTAAGCAGTTAAATGGACAACTACTAGAGAACTGTAATAGGCTAAAAGCTGAAGCTGAAGAAGCCCAGAAAATGGGCGTTTTAATTTCAACTCTGCTATCCTACATAGAAAAGGGGTGGCCAATGCACTTTGTGATCTTAGCAGACAAAGAAGCTAAGATGTTGCAAAAGCTGCGAAATGATGGAGTAACCCAGATACAGAGACTTGAAGAAGCTTACAAGCAAGCAAAAGAAGAATCCGATCGATTGATGAGACGCTATCCAACTGTGTTCGATGAAGCATGTAAAGCTGCTCGTATTACGCTTGATACAAACAGTCCTCATCCCAAATATGGCATTAGAAATGGATTCTTCAAAGTTGAGATTAACGAGTCCACACGTGTTGCTAAGATAAGCGATTTAGAAGGTAAGCTAGCTGAATTGCCCGCTGATGTAGAGGCTGTCGTTGAAAAGATTAGGATTGAGTACACTAGGGTGTTTGGCAGAGGATTTCACGGTCCCAACTTCTTCAAGAAAATCAGAGCGCAATACAAGAAGATTATCGAGAGAGAACATCTGAGCGATGGGGCTAGCGTACCAATCAGAGAAATCACTAAAAACTTGAAGAAGAAGGACAAGGAATTTCGCATGGATGAGTTTGTGGCAGACTTATCTGTTCTGGCAGAAAAAGGCCCTCATGAAGTAGACGGTAAAGTCATAGATTTACAACAAACTAAAGATACAAGGCAAGGGATTCTCCTGGCTGGAGCTGCTTCCAGGGGATACATTGGATTCATAATATTTAAGGAGACAACATGAATATCGACAATGCGTTAGCGTCACAGATCGTTGAGTCACTACGTACAGGTATTCCTCCTCAGAGGGGAGTAGAACTTTATTCTGTGGGAAATGAAAAGATTATCGAAGGGATCAAGAAATTTCACTTCCCCGGTATGCAAAATCATGGGATAATAAGGTTTGTAAGTGGGCAATGGGGATCAGGTAAGACTCATTTCTTTAGGCTCTTAAGGGAAGTTGCCCTGCAAAACAATTGCCTGGTTTCAAATGTGGAACTGGAAAAAAGTAGCGCAGCACTAAACAAATTTCAAAGTGTTTTCGCTGCTATTGTAAGAATGGTTGCGACCCCGTCATATTATGCTGGAAATACTACTCAGGAGATTGCACCATTTGGCACTGTGATCAGTGAATCCTTATCATGGCTATCAAACGGGGTTCATAGCTCTGGTGCTGAAGTGAACTATGACGGCTACCAAAAAGCTGTCGAAAAACTCATGTCTGATCATGGTATTGACATCGACTTCAAAAAAATGGTGAAGCAGTATTGGGAGACTTTTTTACCAGAAGCTCCTGATAAATCGATAACCGAACAAGCTAGAGGAGAGATTCTGCAGTGGTTTGGTGGTGAAGGTAGCATTGGGATTTATAGAAAAAAATACGGGGTAAGTAAACTGGTAACCAAAGACAATGCTAAGATCATGCTGCAATCTCTAGCTGGATTTGTTAGACTTTCCGGTTACAATGGGTTGCTAATACTCTTTGATGAGGCTGAGCAGGCTTATTCGGTTATGCGTCAATCCACTCTTAGGGAAGCGCATAACAACTTGTTGTCCTTGATCAATAACATCGAAACTCTGCCTGGACTTTTCCTGATTTATGCTACTACTCCAGATTTTTACTCAGATCCAAAGTTTGGAATAGTAATTTATGGAGCGTTATCAGGAAGAATTGGTAAGCCAGATGATAATAAGTATCCAAGAGCGCTGGATACTATTTGGAACTTGGATGCCGTGCAAACAGTTCTTGAAGATTACCAGAAAGCTGCAGTAAAGATCAAAAATATTTATTGTAGTGCATTTCCCGGTTCCGAAGCTCTGTTACCACAGGACTTAGAGGTAGAGAAACGCGTTCGTGAACTGTTTCAACAACATTCACACTTGGCTGGGATACGGTTTTGGAGGCTGTTAGTATCATCTATGATAGCCGACTTTGACGATCACCTCGAAGGGGAAGTAAGGTCCTCGGAGAACCTATACGATGATATAATGGAGAAACTAAGAAACGAGTAGGCAATATGAATAGCAATCAGGCACAGCTGATAATCGAGTCGCTTCGCAAGGGCATTCCACCCGAGGGATTCGTTAGGCATTTTACGGTAGGTCGCAAAAACGAGATCACAGATCTTAGACAGAGATTGAATACTCATAACGACACGGTTCTCTTACTAAAAGCTAATTATGGATCAGGTAAAACTCACCTGCTCAAATTTATCCGTGAAGAAGCCCTGGAACAGAACTACGCGGTAAGCTCAGTAACTTTAGATGCAAATTCAGGTGTGAGATTCAACCGAATGGATCAGATCGTTGGAGCTGTTTGCCGCAATATTGAGATTCCTGGTAAAATTGGGGAGAGAGGGTTATCTCCTCTGATGGATTTCTTAACCGTATCAATTAACAAAGGTATCGTAGATAGTTCTTTTTTTCAATCCTTGAGTAGTAAAGGCAAGTGGGATTATTCTGAGGTTTTGGATTCAAAGGCGATGTATGTAGCATTAAGGGCATGGTCAACTGGAATTCAATCCGTCCAGGATATGATCACAGACTGGTTTTACCAACCCACTGCATATAATAGTCAACGAAGGATTCTACTTAAAGCTCTTATTACAGATTTAAGATGCAAATTCAGAGATCCCAGACCAGATTGGAAATTCTACGATGACGATGTATTCGTAATGAACAAAAATGGTCATGAACAAAGCTGGGCTTTACTTAGAGACTTAAACACTCTCTGTAAGGAGTCCGGATTAAATGGATTCATAATCTTGTTTGACGAGTTTGAGGACGTGATCACGAATCTTAGAAGGATTAATTACCAGGAAGCCGCTTTTTGGAACCTGTTCCACTTCTATGCAGGTAAGATGTTTCCGGGCAAAACCTTCTACGCTGTAACTCCAGAGTTTGTGGATAAGTGCAAATCTGTTCTGCTTCTTAAGCAAAGATGGGATTTTGATTATACGAGATTTGATAAGCTGCCGATGTATGAAATGAGTCCTTTAGAAACATCGGAAATGGAAGATCTTGCTTTACTGATATTCGAAGTACATGGAATAGCCTACGATTGGGAGCCAGATACTATTATGCTGGACTCACAGTTGAAATCAATCGTTCGAAAGGCGGCAACAGTAAAAATTCAAGACAGAGTGAGAAAGGTGATAATCACTGTAGTTGAAGCCTTAGATGCTTTGTTACAGGAATCGATGTGACTCCGGTAGATTTATTAGACAAAAGAGTGGCTACTGCCTTCTACGGTAGATTCAATACCGTTCGCCAATCCCAACAGGAAGTTATTGAGCCTCTCATCAACGGGCGCAATGTAGTACTAACATCGGGGACCGGTTCTGGAAAGACCGAGGCTGTAGTCGCTCCAATTATCAGCAGGTATTATATCGATGCCATCGTTAAAAATGAGCTATTCCTAATCTACATTTCTCCTACCAAAGCACTCGTGAACGATCTTGAGAAACGGCTACGACCCCCTCTAATGTCATTAGGACTTCAAGTGGGCATCCGACATGGTGATAGGGATGATCTTAATAGACAAAAGCTGCCCAACATTCTGATTACTACACCTGAATCTCTCGATGTAATATTGTTCAGAAAAGATACATGCCTTAATAAAGTAAAAGCTATAATCCTTGATGAAGTCCATATTCTTTATAACACTCAAAGAGGATTGCAACTATCAATACTAATTAAACGTTTACAGGCAATTGTAGGATGTAGGCTACAGTGGGCTGCTCTTTCGGCAACTGTGGGAGAGGTAACTTACGTTCGGGATTTTTTGATGGGGCCAGATGAAGAGGCAGATTTCTTTTGCTATCCCTCTGAGCGAAGTATCGATTGTCAGATCCGGCACATTAGGCATTTATCAGAACTAAATCGTCTGATAGAGAGCCTTATGCAGAACAGAAATCTGAAACTACTTCTCTTTGCTGACTCACGTAAAGAATGTGAGCGCTTGGCTTCGAGCCTGAGCAATTCATCCTCTCTGGCACCCTTACTTCTTGTTCACTATTCCTCCCTCTCCCAGCAGGTCAGGATTGAAACAGAGGAGAGATTTGCTGCCCAAAATTCAGCAATCTGCATTGCGACCAGTACCCTTGAGTTAGGCATCGATATAGGCGATATTGATGCAGTGATCATTTGGGGTGCTCCGGATAGTGTGGAGTCATTTTTACAGAGAATTGGCCGGGGAAATCGGCGATCAAAGAAAGTTAACGTTATTTGCCTTGTTCCCGATACTTCTCGAGCGATTTTCTTGGAATTGAGTAAATTCTGTGTTCTAATTGAAAGTTCGATTAAGGGAGAATTGCCCAGAAAGGCCCCTTACGAACTGTATGGAGCGGTTGTGCAGCAGTACCTGAGTAAAATGGCATCTGAAGAGGAGACATTTGTAAAGAAGTCACTACTCTTAGACTTTGTAGGGCATTTACCTCATGTTGGAACAATGGAAAATGACACCATTTTGAATGAATTGGCAGAGAAAGAATACATAAAAAAGCACGACTACAAGTATAAGTACGCAGCCTACGAAAAATTGTTCCAACTTGTTGATCTTAGAATGATCTATGGTAACTTCAGTATAGGCTCAAAGTCCGTGCAGTTAAAGCATGGAGCAAAGAATATGGGTGAGGTGCCCGAGATTAACCTACTTAAACTAAGTAAGGGCAGTATAGTTAGATTTCATGGTAAGTATTGGAGGATAAAGAAATTGTCTCCTGGTGTGATCGATCTGGAACCTTCTGAAAACAAGAAAAATCCAGTGGATTTCACTTACCCGGGAAGCAGTAGGGCATCAGATCCATTTATCCTGGATGGATTATGGAAGATCCTCAACTCAGATAATGACTACAAATCGCTATTTGAAGCTAACATCGGGAGATACTTCCAAACTATGAGGTCTTTGGCTAGAGAATCTATTGAGGAATCATCTATACCCTGTTACAAGTTGATGAACAGCACTCGCTATTATACCTTTGGTGGTTTGTTAGTCAACAGGGCTATAGCACTCATTCAAGACCATTACGAGTTTGAAGCCGATGATATCTCTGTTACTGTAAATTCCCCAATTCATTGGAGTCAATTATCAGATGATCCCAATGAGTATGAGTGTATATTTCCTAAACTATTTGATAAAGCAATATCACAGTCACTATTCCAAATGCTTTTACCTCTCAATATGCAGCTTCATGAGTATCTCCAATACTGGCTAAAAGACGAAGCTACTCGCAACATCCTAATGAGATTAAAACACAGTTCACCGGTAGAGATTAGCCAAGAGCTGTTAAGCAAGCTGGGGCTAGCGTAACAACGACCTATTTGTTTGCAGAAACCCTGTCATAATTTGCAATTTTCGGTGATCAAACTTGCAGAAAGCCTGTCAAAAACTACCTAATAGGGTCTTGGAAAGGATGTGCAAGGATGTCCTACGATGCGACAGTTTGCAGATTTCGCTGCATAATTTGCAGATTTCGTTGTCACTTTGCAATAAAGCGCCTTGTTTCCCCTCTGCTGTGCAATTCGCTTGACAGAAACCGGCTGCCAAAATTCCTGTCCAGTCTGCGGGGTGTAGCGCAGCCCGGTTAGCGCACTGGTTTTGGGAACCAGGAGTCGGAGGTTCAAATCCTCTCACCCCGACCACTTTAGGTATTGTCACGTGGGCGCTTAGCTCAGCTGGAAGAGCGCATGCCTTACACGCATGATGTCGGGGGTTCGAGTCCCTTAGCGCCCACCATTCATTTGATTACAGCAATTGGGAAGGACCATGAAAATCGCCGTGACCGGGGCCAATGGCTTTGTGGGCAGCAACTTTGCGAACCATTTCCACCGCCTGGGGCATGAAGTGGTGGCCATTGTGCGTCCCCATTCCGCTGCAAATCTCCTCGATCCCGCCATCGCCATTCGCCGCACGGATTATCAGACGGATCTGGACGCAGCTTTGGAAGGCGTGGAAGTCCTCATCCACAACGCCGGCGCCATCCGCACGCGCAGCTTCGCCCAGATGGTGGCCGCGAATGTGGGCACCACCCGGCGGCTCATGGAAGCCTTCAACCGCTCGGAAACAGCGCGCAGGCTGGTTTACATCAGTTCCCAGGCCGCTTCCCACCCTTCCCGGAGCAATGAAGAGGTATCCGAATCCGAACCCTCCGCGCCGGTGGACTGGTATGGCCGCAGCAAGCTGCTGGCCGAGCGGATCATCCGGGCCGAGTGTGCCAGGGAATGGGTCGTGGCGCGTCCCGTGCCGGTTTACGGTCCCGGGGAAAAGGACTTTCTGCAGATCTTCAAGGCTGTCAAAGCCGGTCTCAGCTTTCACATCGGCCATCAGGAACAATATCTGAACCTGATTTACATCGACGAACTGTGCTCTTTCATCGAGCTTTGCTGCCTCCACCCCCAAGCCGCGGGTGAGGTTTTCTTCGCCTCCAACGGCCAAACCTACACCCACCGCGAATTCATGGCCGCCTGCGCCCACGCCCTGGGCAGGAGGAAAACCCTCGATATCGCCATCCCGATACCCCTGGCCGTGCTTGGCTTTCACGCCGGCGAACTGTTCGAAACCCTCACCGGCAAAGTGACTCTGGTGAACAAACAGAAGATGAGGGAACTGATCAACGTGAACTGGGTGGCCGGCATCGCCAAGGCCCGCGAACTGCTGGGCTGGGATCCGCGGCCGGACCTGGAGGCCAATCTGGTGAAAACCTTCGCCTGGTACAGGGAACGCGGATGGCTGTAAAAAACTGGCTCCTCTGGCTGTTGCTGTTTGCCTTCGCGGGAACGCTGCTGGCCCAAGCGGCACCTCTGCGTCTGGGCGGAAACGCGTTTGTATTGCCGGAAGGCTGGCTGCAGCGCTACGATCCTCCCGAAGTGCTGATCCGGGTGAAGGTGAATCCCGACAGCACCCTGGGCCTGGTGAGCGTGCTGGACGGCAAGACGGAACTGGAACCCTTGCTCAGCCGGCATTTGCTTGGCTATGTTTTCATTCCCTCCGACTCCCTGGCCGAGTTTGACGCCATTCTGGACATCCTGCCAGCCCCGGAAACGCTGCTTACGCAGAGCAAACAGGAGCAGGACCAACTTCTGCTGGAAATAGATGAATGGATCGCGCGGGACCGCGCCAGCTTCAATTTTCACGCCCCGGCGCGTCCTCCGGCCGAACAGACGGCCCTGAACGGCGGTGTTGAGCCTTATCGCTCCGGGTTCTATTTTTTCGGCTTGCCTCAAAACTCTGCGCGGCTTTCGCTGAGAGGCTTTGAGCAGCGTGCCTCGCTCTTCTCGGAGGGATATCAGGACCTGTTTGCCCTGGGCTTCCTCAGCAGGCAGGAAACGGCTCTGGAACAGGGTTACGGGCAGGATGTGTATCCATACCAGGTGGCCCTGAGCGCCATCGAGGTGGGCATCGGGGACTATGAACAGCTCTTCGCCCGCGGTCTGCTCAGGAAAAACCGCCTCTTCGGGGTGGACCGTCTCCAGCTCGGTTTCGGGTTCCTGATCCAGGATGGAAACTGGCTGCAGCTTAAGTCCGGCCGCGAAGCGCTGCTCCTCGACCTCAGCGTGCCGTTGGGCAAAACCACACTCGACCTGGCGGTCGCCGATCACCGCGACATCCTCTCCCAGCGCTATCTGCGTCCGGAATATTGGCGTGACCAGGATTTCAGCGTTGAGCGCCGCTTCCGCTCGCTCAGCGCGGCCTGGCAGTCGCCCTGGCTGAATCTGGCTCTGCTCCACGAGAAGGACACTTCCACCGCGGCGGTGTTCGCGGACACTTTGCGCAACGACGCCCTCCGCCTGCGGGCCTGGGAAACGCTGCGGATAGGCGCTGTGAGCCTCACCGCCCTCTACGAGCGGATGTTCAGCTGGCGAAACATAAACCTGGCCGCGGACGATCCCACCGATCTGCTGGGCCTGGAACTCGCTCTCAGAGCCGCTAACCTCAAGGCTGAAGCCAAGCTGGAACTGAATGATTTCGAACACCTGCAAGCAAGCGCCGATCTGGGCTACAACCTCGGAAAGCTGCGCTTCGGCGCCCTGGGCGCTTACCGCTACAACGCTCCCGAGCCGCAGCTGTGGGTCCCCAGCCCTTACAACCCCGCGGATTCGCTGCGGCGCGTGGAGATCCGTGACGACTCCCACCTGGGCCTGTATCTGAACTGGCTCTGGGGCCAAAACTCTTTGCTGAGCCTCTCCGGGGGACGACGCGTCGTTTCCAACCAACCCAGCCCGTTATTGGTTCCCACCCCCCAGAATGTGAATTACCTCCGCCTGAGCGCCAGATTCGATGAAACTTGGAGGAACTGGAACCTGGCCTGGCAGCCGGGAATCGTTTGGCAGGGCGGATACCAAGACCTTTTCCAGGAACCAAAACTGCGCTACCAAAGCCATCTAAACCTCAGCTGGCTGCTTTCGCACGGCAACGCCCTCTTCGCCGGGTTTTCCCTGCTCGGCCACAGCTCCTTCGCTTATCCGGACCAAAACAGCTCCCCAACCGGGGACGCGCTGATCATGGATGCCTGGGCCGGAGTGCGTATCGGCCAACGCTTCGATTTTCAGCTCACCTACAAAAACCTGCTGGATTCAGGCATCTACGGTTTCGATCCCCTGCCCGGATCGCTGCAGGCCGCCCTGCGCTGGTATTTCCTGAACTGAGTTCGGATGCGCTATAAAGCGGTAATTTTCGATCTCGACGGCACCCTGATCGATTCCATGGGACTCTGGCGTCAGGTGGACCGCGATTTCCTCCACAAACGCGGCATCGCCGTGCCCCGCGACCTTTTTCACCACCTGCCCGCCGGCAATTCCTTCATCCAAACCGCCCAGTATTTCATAGACCGCTTTGGCCTGTCCGACAGCGTGGAATCCGTTATGGCCGAATGGACCCGGATGGTGGGCTGGCACTACGCCAACGCCGTGAAGCTCAAGCCCGGGGCCGGAAAGCTGGTGGAAAAACTGCATCGGGCGCAGGTCCCCATCGGCCTTGGCACCAGCAATTCCCGCGAACTGGCGGAAACAGTACTGGTCCACTGCGGCATTTGGCACTACTTTGTCTCTGTGGTCACCGGCGATATGCAGCTGCTGGGAAAACCCTGGCCGGACATATATCTGCAGGGCGCTCAGGAACTGAATTTGGAGCCCGCGGAGATCATCGTGGTGGAGGACACCCTCACCGGGATCCAGGCCGCCAAAGCCGCCGGAATGCGCGCTGTGGCCATCCATGACCCCGACAGTGAGGAGTTTCATGCCCAGATCCGGGAAAGGGCCGACGCCTTCGTCCACAACTACAAAGAACTAAGCGAGTTACTTGAGATATGAACAAGCCTTTATACATAGTCATCGGCGCCTATGGCAGCGGGAAAAGCGAATTTTCCCTCCATCTGGCCCAAAGCCTCAACACGCCTGAACACGAGGTGGTTCTGGCGGACATGGACGTGGTCAACCCTTATTTCCGTTCCCGCGACGTGCAGGACGAATTCGCCGCCCTGGGCATCGAAGTGATCGCCCCCGAAGGCCAGTTCAAACACGCCGATCTGCCCATGATCTCGCCGCGGATCAAAGGCGCCATCGAAAACCCCGCCAAAACCGTGATCCTGGACGTCGGCGGCGATCCCGCCGGCTGCCGCACCCTCGGCCGTTTTGTGGATGCCGCGAACCTGCGCGGCTACGAGATGCTCTTTGTGGTGAACACCTTCCGCCCCTTCACCACCAGCGTGGAAGAGGTGCTGCGAATGAAAGACCAGCTGGAATTCGCCTCCAAACTGAAGATCACCGAATTTGTCTGCAACAACAACCTGATGGAATGCACCACTCCGGAAGTTGTTCAGCAGGGCATCGACATTCTCTCGGAGTGCGGTCGCCTCACCGGCCTGCCTTTCAAACGCTATCTGGTGCTGGATGCCTACGCGGACATCGTTCCCGCCGGCCTGGGCGGCAAAGAACGCCTGGTGATGGCCTACACCCTCAAAAAACCCTGGGAAGGCCTCACCCTGAAAGGGATCTGATCCGCGCCAACGCTCCCTTTTCCGCCATCTGTGGCAAATAATCTACAAAGGTGGCTAATTTTCTTATAAATATTTCTTGACCATTATCCCAATGGATCATCCTGAGGGACAAATCATGCAGGGAGACAGGTCATGAGAAACTTTCTTTTCTTTGCGGTTCTGGCTTTGGTCTGCGTTTCGGGCTGGGCTTCGATCCTTTCCACGGAAACCGGAGGCAACTGGAATGATCCCGCCACCTGGGCCGGAGGCAACGTTCCCACGGCTTACGACGACGTGGTGATCAACGGGCCGGTGATCGCCTGTGACGGCCAGGACTGCGTTTGCCGGGATCTGACGGTCAATGCCGAGCGTTTCCTCTATGGCGGCAACACCGGCGGCAGCGAATATTACCTCTATGTTTACGGCCACCTCAGCAACAGCGGCACCATCAGAAACCATCCCAATAACTGGCTGCTGCGGCTCCGCTGTTTCGGCGACATCAGCAACGCCGGCCTGTTCACGCCGGAAGTTCTCCAACTGGACGGCTCCGCGGACCATTTTCTCTGTGGCAGCGGCAGCTTCTCTCCCCTCTACCTGAAAGACCTGGCTCCAGACAGCCCGGTGAGATTGCTCTCCGATCTCAATATGGCCAATTCCCGGATCGATCTGAATCATGGTATCCTGGACCTGAATTATCTGGCAGCGGGTTACACCCTCAGCCTGGCCGGAGGCTACATCATCCAGGGCAACATCCACGGCGGCGATGGCGCCACCCTGGCCCTCAGCGGCGGAGCGGACCTGGATCAGCTCACCATCGACGAATGCGTGTTTACGGGAACGGTGGAGATCGCCAACCAGGTGACCGTGGGGATCCTGAGCAATCAAGCGCTGATCCAGAGCGCGAACGCGGACGCGCCGGTCCTGATCGTCACCGAATTGCTGGCCAACCACGGCACGATCAGAAACAACCCCCTCAATTGGGACCTCTGGCTGTATCTGGGCGGTGATCTTGAGCATTATGGCACCCTCAGCAACAAGTGGACGGTACTGAACAACACTCAGCCTGCCTCTCTCTGGCAGGACGCCACAGCCGATCCCATCAGCTGCGCCAACGTGATCGCCGAAGCTGGTTCCGCTCCCCACGAGCTGCGTTCCGACCTTCGCTTTGCCGGCGGCAACACGAACCTCAACGGCGCCACCCTCATCCTGCACAGCGGCCGAGGTGTGCACGGGATCACCTTCACCAACGGCTTTTTTGGCGATGCCATCCTGCAGACGGATGGTTTCAGCCCCCTCACCGGTTCAGGCGTCTCCCTGTATTCCATCCAGGCGGAGGATCTGAGCTTTCACGGCACGGTGGGGTTGAGCGGAAATTGCTCCGTCGAGGATCTGGTGAACTACGGTTACATCGAACCCAGGACCCATCCGGTGGAGCTCACCATCAACGGCCAGCTGATCAATTACGGCACCATCCGGCTGATCAACAACTGGACCCTGAACCTCTATTGCCGCGGAAACATCAGCAACTACGGCGGGATCAACAACCGCAATGTCTATCTGGACGGCACGGCGGACCAGTATCTATTCAACGCCGGCGGCATCAGCGTCTCCAGCTTCCAGTTGGTTTCGGAGCTCGGCCCCGCCCAGTGGTTTTTCAACGGCAGCCTCTACAACGCCGATGTGCTGCTCAACCGGATCATCAACCCCAACACCCTCGGCGTTTGGCAACCCGTATCCGGAACGAATTTCGGGCGCCTGATCACCATCGGCAGCGGCGTGACGGAGCTGGCCACCCCGGCCAACTTTCAAGCCTTGCTGCTGGGAACCGAACCCAAACTGCAGTGGGACCAGGTGCCGGGAGCCATCTACTACAAGGTTTACGCCAGTTCCGATCCCTGCGCCCTGTTTCCGGATGGCTGGGACGCCCCCGTCAAAGCCCACGATCCCGATCCCGCCGACGGCATCGTGCGCCTCGACCTGACCGGGACCGAAACCTTCAAATTCTACCGCGTGACCGCGGGAAACACGCTGCCGTAGCCCCTGCCGGTTTTCCCGGCCCTGGAGGCTGTCCCGGTCCGAAACAGGCCCTTGGATGGCTATCTGCTTGAGGCAGAGGGGGATGGACCTTCGCGTCCTGCGCCTGGACAAAATTATCCGCAAGCATCTGCAAGGTAGGTAGTTGCAAAAACCGCTCAAAACAGGGGGTGTAAAAAGTGAAGTTAGCGGTTTTACAATCTTTGTAAATCCCTCTGTTTTGGAATCTTGCAAGAATGTAAGGATCCGTAAGAATCTTAACGCCTGTAACGTGATGAAAAATAGATACTTGCAAGAATGTAAGAATTTTTTTATATTAGCTGGAGTTCTGCAAATCAAGAAATACAAATAACTGCGATTTATTCTTGCATTCTTGCAACTTCATATGCAGCAAATAGATATAGCCGTAAGAATCCGTAATAAAGTAAGAACCGGATCTGGATTCCAAGCCGCGACTCGGGTTGGAGTTCAAGCCTGGCAAGACGGAAGGCGGTGGCTTCAGCCGCCGTACCCTTTCAGGAGCCGCGTTAGAGACGATCTCCGGCGGTTTTAACCTCCGGCTGACGCCCATCCTCCTGTATCCGGTGAAAAGGCCGCAAACGCGTTCTCAGGAGGCCGTGGGGGCGGATTTCCGGGGTGTTTGGGCCGGTGCTTGAAAGCACCGGACATCGTCTTTATTGTCGGTCTGTCTTGGGCGGTGAACGGTGGCTGAAGCCACCGCCTTCCGTCTTTTTTTGGTTTGTTTCCGGGGGAATCAGTGGTTGAGGTCACCGCCTTCCGTCTTGACTGTGGCCCCAGCCTGAATCAGCCGCTTCACAGGAGCCGCAAACGTCCTCGTTTGCAAAGCTTCGGAGAAGCTTGTCTTTGGGTTCTGAAAGCCCCTGCGGGTCTTGTTTTTGGGTTCTGAAAGCCCCTGCGGGCCTTGGCAGACGGGGACGTCTGCCACTCCTGTTTTCTGCTGTCGTCGATGCTCCTGCGTCGCTTCACAGGAGCCGCAAACGTCCTCGTTTGCAAAGCTTCGGAGAAGCTTGTCT